>JBKKAT010000163.1:0-4391 GCA_046714535.1 Acidobacteriota bacterium
ATGAACACAGATAAACACAGATTAGATTTTTTTATCCGTGTTCAGGCGCGTCAGCGCCCGTGTTTATCTGTGGTTTGATGAACACACTTTTGCTGGGCGCTCATATGTCCATCGAAGGCGGGTTGTACCGCGCGCTGGAACGAGGCCACTCGATCGGCTGCACAACGATTCAAATTTTTACGAGAAACAATGCGCAGTGGGCGGCCCGCGATCTGATGGAAGAGGACATTAACCATTTTCAAATGGTTCGCGCACAACATCCCATCCATTCTATTTTTGCTCATTGCAGCTATCTGATCAATCTTGCCGCGGGCAACGAATTCTACCAAAAATCGATTGCCGGACTCACGATGGAGGTTTTAAGAGCCGACCGTCTGGGATTACCTTTCGTGGTGCTTCATCCCGGCGCACACATGGGAATCGGAGAAGAGGAAGGATTGATCCGGGTCGTGGCAGCGATCAATCAAGTTATCGACGCGACTTCCAGAGCGAAGTGCAAAATTGTAATTGAGAATACTGCGGGACAGGGTTCTTGCGTTGGCTGCAAATTCGAGCACCTCGCCTATCTGTGGAATCATGTGATGGATCAAAATAGATTGGGGTTCTGCATCGATACGTGTCATATATTTGCCGCCGGTTACGATATCCGCACCGAAAAGACATACGCGCAAACTTTCAAAGAGTTGCTGAATCAGGTGCCACTGCACTCGATTCTAGCGTTCCATCTGAACGATTCGAAAAAACCGCTCGGCTCCCGCGTGGACAGGCATGAGCATATTGGAAAAGGCCAGATTGGCAGAATGGCATTTCGATGCTTGCTGAATGATTCCCGTTTTATCTCCGTCCCAAAAGTTCTTGAAACACCAAAGGGAAAAGATCTGGCTGAAGATGTGGTCAATCTGAAGTGCCTGCGCCGGATGGTCAAGAAATCCTAGCTCTTTCCCACAGAAGCTCGCAAAGGGCGCGAAGAAAAGAATAGATTTTCTCCCTTTGCGATCTTTGCGAACTTCTGTTCAAATTTTATTCAGCGGGTGATTCTTTGAAAGTCAGAACGAAAAATGTTCTGCTCGCCGCTTTCATCAATAACGAAGGTACGATTGCGGTTCGTCTCCAGGAATTGCAGTTCAAAGTTTTGTTCGAAAAAATTGTTCCAAAAAATATTATTCACTGAACCAGGTCCGACGTAGATGGCAGAAGGCGCTGAACAGGCTCCTGAAGTCAGTTGCTGAGAAAGATAGCTGATATAACTTTGCAGGACCTGGTTGTGACGGGCTCCCTGGTGAAATTCCAATGCCCTGTAGGAACGCCTGAAGTGGTTATCCCGGATGACATTTGCCCAGCTATCCCTCACACGAATACCGATGGCCGCATCCTGTTCAAATGAATTTTGCACAATCAGATTTCCTTTGTTGTGCCCGAGTTCCAGCGGACGATCGAGATCTTCTGTGCTTCCATCCAGATCGATTCCCACCGTTTCAGGACTACAAGTGACCGGATTGCCAGTGAACCGGTTATTCTGGATCACAGAATGCTCCAACCGCTCCGCTCGAATTCCTCGAGTCGAGTTTTCAAAGATGCATCCTTCCACGCGAATTCCGCGGTTAAAGCTGGTGCATTCGTTCGGTTGATTGCATTTCTTGCCGGGCAAAAACAATCCTCCGCGGTCAAACTGAATATTTCTTAAGGTGATATCTTCCGTTTGATCCAGTTCAATATTTCCTCTTAGCGTGAGGTTTTCAATCGTCAAATTTTTTACTCTGCGAATCACGATCAGAGGTGTCCGCCCTTGAATTATGGGCGCAATTGTATCCCCACGAATCGAAACCGGAGATGAGATATTTTCCAGAAGAATTGTTTGATTTACTTCCCAATCGCCCGCAGCGATGCGAATCGATTTACAGTCACGCTCCAGGGCAATTTTCAATGAGTTTTCCAATGACGTCGAAGGATCTTTCTGAAGAAGGCATTCCTGCCCGGTAGATACGATCGATTTAGCTGATTCGGTGGCGTCTGCGATCTGAAGAAAAGCCAGCAATACGATAGAAGCGAGAAGAGTTAGTTTCACCGGTTTTATTATAAGCATTTCGAAAGCTTCAACTACAAAACGCCAGCTAAAAGCCGGAGCGCTACTACAGCCGGAAGAGATAAGAGAACTTCATAAAGAATTGATTGGCGTCATTCAGCAAAGAACCGCGCGTGCGAATGATCTGAGGCCTGCCATTTTCCTCTATCAGACTCAAATTCTGCCTGTTGCCGTTGTAGCCGATGTAGAGCGCAGTCCACGGATTTAATAAATAGGTGAACAACACGTCCGCGTTCAGGTTACGGCGATCTTCCAGACTCGTGAGAGCGGGATTCGTGATGGTAGTTTCGTATTGGAGAATCACGCGAAGCGAAAATGCGCGTGTGAATTGATAATTTGCGCGAACGCTCACGATGTGATCATTGAAAATTGTGCTTTCCTCCGAACGGAGAGCGGTAAAGAGATAGCTATTGCGCAGTTGCAAACGCCGCAAAGGACGAAGAATCAGCGTTGAGGAAAGAAAATTGCGATCCGCCAGAAATGGACTTTGGCCGGTTGGCGGAATGAAATTGATGTCCTTCCCCGTTTCATAATTCATCTCCAGCGTTGCCCATTTCCAGTACGATGTTTTAAACTCGAGTCTCCAGAGAGGTGTGTCGAAATCCACATTGTCCTGCAGCACCGGAAAATCTACCGGCCTCACCCTCTGTTGAAAATCGAAATACTCTAACCGGAGATTTGTTTGCTTCTGAAGCTCAAAAAAAATTCCGGGCGCGATGATGGAATCCAAACGCGTGCCGTCATGATCCCAGGATTCCAACAGCGTCAACTGTGGTCCCCAGGAGATGAGCACATCAGCTTCTGGACGAAAGTAATACTGAGTTTCTAATTCTGTTTCTCTTAAATCCACGCGCGGAATAAAACCGGCCAGGGAACGGAATTCAGGAGAAATGTCTTGATAGATTGCGTTGAGCTCAAACTTGCGGCCCGCTCTTCTTAGCTGCGCCAGGTAGGCATTTCCATTCTGCGAATCACCATCGAGCGGATCATTCCAGCTACGAACCGCCTGGCCTAACGCCTGCCAGTGATCGCCAATACGGAAACGGAAATCTGAACCGAGCACTTGATTGTCAGCCCCTTCAAAATTTCTGTTGGTGAATAACAAACCGATGGAAGATTGCGAAAGGATGTCGCGCGTCAGACGAACGATCGCAAAATTCGCGTTCTTATCAAACAAAGGACTGCTCTCAGGAACTATTTTCCCCGGCGCCTCATCATTCGTATATAGAAACCCGAGCGTGTAAGCTCCCTGTTTTCCTGTGAATCTCCCTCCCAGCTGCGGATCGGCAATCCGTCGCGTGAAAACAAGATTCAACGGAGTTTCAAAGTACTGGGCATTTTCCAGAAAGAAAGGACGTTTTTCATTAAAGAAAACTTCAAACCGCTGATTCACGGTTACCTGAGGTTCATCCGATTCCACCTGACTGAAATCAGGATTCAGCGCAAGATCGAACACGTACGAATCTTTCAGAACAAACTTCGCATCGAGACCAGCAGCGGCATCACTGCGATCTGTTACGAATCCAGGAGGATCCGTTTCCGTGTCCAACAGGCGAAAGGATCGAAACGTCGTGTAAGGGATAAATTGCAAACTCTTGCCCGGCGATATGTTCTTCAGGCCCGTTAGCAAAGAGCTTTGAGTCAGAAATCCTTGAATCGAACGGGACATGTGTGGCCATGCATTGTATTCGCTGCTCCGGGGAATGCTTCTGCCGAACAAGATTCTCCAGGTCTGCATATCTTCAGAAGGAAAACGAATGCTTTTGAAAGGAATCGTCATCGATACGATGTATCCCTGGCCGGTCATCTTTCCTTCGGAATACCATAGAGCATCGAAAGAGGACTGATGGCCCTCGAAACCGCTGCCCGTACCGGATGTTTCTGAATAGCGGGAATCCCATTGCACGCCCATTGGATTCGTGGAAAAGCAATAGGCGCGACGTTGATCATTAAACGTATCGAGATAAAATTCCACCCAATCTTCATCTTCTGAAAAACCCTCCCGGCGGCTGATCGATGCGGCAATTCGGTCCGGATTCGAATCAAAGCAGACGAAAATCACGTAAAGGTTTTCATCGTCATAAGCGACGTACACAATTGTTTTTTGTGAAGCGGGAGCGCCATCTTTTGGTCTCGATTGAATAAAATCTTCTATGACAGCCATTCTTCCCAGCAAAGAGGATCGTGGCTGCATTCCTTCGAAATCCGACAGTCCGATTCGATGGGCAATTCGTGGAATGGCAATCTGATGCGTTTCGCTGAAAGCGAAATCAGCCGCGCATAAAAGGAAGATTAGCAGGATTACCCG
>JBKKAT010000164.1:0-4354 GCA_046714535.1 Acidobacteriota bacterium
TCAATACGAGTCATGGAAATGTTCAGCATCTTCGTCGAAAAGAAGGAACACCATATCTGGATATTCACCAGGTGGACGCAAAAGCGCGCGCGATTGCGGATGGCAATGAGGTAAAAGTGTACAATGCACGAGGGCAAGTCATTCTCACCGCCCGGATTAAAAACAAAGTACGACCCGGTGTTGTTTGCATACCGCAAGGGTTTTGGCCTTCCTTAATGAAAGGTGGTTCTTCCGCCAACGCGTTGACCAGCGATCTTTTAACCGATATGGGAAATGGATCCGCTCTGCAAGAGGCCAGAGTGGAAGTGACAAAATCTTAGCCCGCTATCTTATTTCAGAGTCGCGGGCGCGGTAGACTTCGCCGATTCCTCCCGCAAATCGCGCTGGGTGGTTTTACGGGTCGCCATCGCTGGATGCCGGATGGCGTCTCCGTAGCGAAAGCGCTTGCCGGTGCAGGTTTGCCGGTAGTATCCGAAGAACAACTCGCGGAAGCGCTAGAGTACAAGAGCATAACTGCGGGAGAAAAATGGTTGCCCGTGGGATCGCTTCCCCGTGTCCTGGAATTGCTTCCCTGAAAGATATTTTTCCCAACCGGCAGGAAGAGGTAAGAAGGAAGAGGAATACCTTGCAGCTCATTCACTCAACTTGGAATTTTTCTCTGTTCGAAAACGAACGTTGAAAACTACTATTGGATGTAACCAAGGGAGCGCAAACGTTCGAGCTCTTCCTGCGACATTCCTTTCGTAGCTTCGGCATCGGATTTCAATTTTTGCGAATCGGTGATCTTCTTCCATCTGGAAATCTCCGCCGCCAGACGTCGAACGATCTCAGGTTTTTCCGCTGCAAGGTTTTTCTGCTCACGCGGATCGGAACGCACTTCGTACAATTCATATTCGGGAGCATTAGCAGACTTTTTCGTGTTATGAATCAGCTTCCAGCCGTCCAAAATGATTCCAACAGATTCTGTGTCCCGCGGCGGCGGTCCGCCGGCCTGGCTGGTTGCTGCTTTTTCCACAATCGCTGTATTTCCGATTTGCTCATCCGCACGCGCAACCTTGGAGCCGTCCTTTCCTTTCAGTATTAACGGCAAGAGACTTTTGCCCTGCATCGGTTGTGATGCGGAAAACCCGAAAATTTCAAGGATAGTCGGCATTACATCGATATTTTCAACCGTCTCTTTGATCCTTGTTCCCGCCGGAATCACTCCAGGTTGGCGGAACAGCAGCGGAGTGCGCGCGAGTTCACGATAAACGGATTGACCATGAAACATTCGCCCGTGTTCATGAAACTCTTCCCCATGATCACCGACAAAAACAATCAACGTATCGCGATCCAGTTTCAAATCTTCGAGACGTTCGAGAAGTCGCATGATTTCAGCATCCATTCCGCGAATGGAACCATCATACCAATCCATCTCGTTTTTCAAATATTCATCCGGATCGATGGAGGCCTGGATCAATTCTGCGCGTGTTGGCATTCCGAATCGCTTCAGCAACGGATCTTGAATTGCATCACGCACTTTCATCGCGTTGCGTTCATGCTGTTCCGCCTTGGAGGGATCGGCCCACAGGGTATCGTACGGAGGATACGGTTTGAAAGGATCGTGCGGATCTGTAATGTGCAAAAAAACGAAGAAGCGAACCGCTTTATGAACCTCAAGCCACGGGATCAATCGATCCACGTACACACGGGCCGTTTTGCTGGAACGTTGATCGGGTAAAGATGTATCTTCGTGCAATTCATCGAAACCCTGGTGCAGATTGGTAAATTGTCCGGTGAACAAGACGGAAGAATAATGAACCGTTGCATAACCCTGTTTCTGAAAAATTTCCGCGAGAGTCTCCGCAGACGCGGGGATGCGATCCATGAAGTCTGCGACACCATGCGATGAACGATAAAGCCCTGTGAGTAAGGAAGGCGTGGAAACCTTCGTCCATGTGCCCTGAACCATGTGTTCTTCAAAGACCGCGCCTTCGGCAGCCATTCGTTTCAAGTGGGGTGCTGTTTCACGATGATAACCGTAAAGATCCAGATGATCGCTACGCAGCGTATCCGCCCAGATCAGAATTAACCCCTGCGGCCGTTTGTGGTCCGATTCCGATTTGCGAGCGGATGCACGCGCAACAGCGCTCCGAATCACTGGCGAGCCCCAAAATGCGATCTGGCCATCTTCTTCAGCATTGGTTGTGAGCGTTAAAGTGACGTCCTGATTTGCATAGCGCGAAAGATCAATGGGCGCGCGCTCCCATGCTTGCGAACGGGTCACCGTTCGTTTCAATAGCGTTTCCGGATCTTTGTTTTTTCCATTGGAAATACTGACGACAAATTGCAACGGTGAATTGTCCAGAGTGCCGAGCGAAACATCGAGCCATGCGGAGGGAGGCAATCGCACCAGCATGCGTATTTTCTCAGGCGCTCTCGTAATCAGAGTATCGTGATAAACCTCTGCCAGTCCCTGCCAGCCTGGACCTGACTGAATCCCAGCAAGATACTCTTTTCTAAAGATCAAGCGCACAGATTCCATTTGGAAATCTGCGCCTGCAGCATCGGTGATCCGCACAAAAACTTGACGAATTTCGGATGCTAAATCGGCGCGAGGAGAAGTTAATTTGTACGTTTGCATTGTGTCACCGGGCAGCAATGGTGTCTCAATCCGGAACGGTGTATTCCTGGAGCGCTCGCGCAATTCCTTTAGCTCCACTTTTTCGCGGCTATCAAAAAACACCTGAATGACTTTTCCGGCCGATGCCTTCAATCGAATCTCGATCGAATGTAAACGATCGTTGTCCGTTGGATCCGATTTGCGTTCCACTCGAACGAGCGGAAAATCATCTTTTGTTTTGCCCGACAGTCCGGCTGCGGTCAAATTCGGCTGAACCACACCAAACGTTTCGTAGACGAATTTTTGTCCATTGTTGAATTTCCAAAGGTTGGCTGAATGATCGGTTCTTGTCGCGGGTTTCACGCGGTCCTGAACAAATTCCGGTTTATAGATTTGAGTAAGATGAATCACGGAAGCGACATCTTTCGTTTTGCTCCCGCAAGAAATGATGGGAATCGAACAGAGGCAGCAAACCAGGGTTAAAAGAACAATCAGTGCGCGTGTCATGGCTCCTCCCTTCGGAGTCTCTCGTGCTTTTGCCATTCTCGCACAAGTCGCGCCTTTGAGTGTAGCTTTGACACGGCGACACAGAGTAAAAAATGAAACACCTTCGTGCCTCCGTGGTCGAATTCAACTCGTGGGCTTATGGTTTTCCACTGACAAAAAACGCGCAGATCGGGAAAAACCGGAGTATGATCCATTTGTGACGTATTGGGATCAACGTAGATTTGATATTCGATTTGAATGGGGAATGCACGGCTTGCAGGCGTTAACGGAATGCAGGACGTTCATCATTGTCGATGTTCTTTCGTTCACCACCTGCGTAAGTATAGCCCTGGCGCGGAAGGCAATCGTGTTTCCGTATCGCTGGAAAGGTCCCACTGCTCAGAGTTTTGCTGACGAACGCCAGGCGGTGATCGCGGAGATGCGCGATGTGAAGGGGGCCCATTCACTTTCGCCAAAGTCCTTAATGAACATTCTTCCCGGAACACGCATTGTTTTACCCTCACCAAACGGCGCCACGCTGTCGATCGAAGCTGCCGAACTGGGCGATGTACTGTTAGCATCGTTGCGGAACCGTTCAGCTGTCGGTGCGTATGCCGAACGACTCGAAACACCGGTCGGCATCATCGCAGCCGGTGAACAATGGCCCAATGGCTACATGCGTGTAGCTTATGAAGATTTCATCGGAGCTGGTGCGGTCATCAGAAAGTTACAGGGGACCATTTCTCCGGAAGCCCAGGCTGCAGCAAATGCTTTTGAATCTGCGGCGACTCATCTTCAACACCATTTGCGTGATTGCGGATCCGGTTGGGAATTGATCCAGCGCGGATTCCCGGAAGACGTCGATCTCGCTGCGGATCTTGATTGTGAAACAGTGGTCCCACGGCTTATTGATTCTGCGTTTGAAGATGCCGCCTCCTGATATCTGCGATATATGGTGTCTGAACACTGCACCCGCTGCATGAAGATATTCGGTCTGTTCCTATTCACTATTTTCTTTTATTGCTGTTCCGGATCTCAGAGGGAAAGAGACAAACAGAACGGCGAGTTCGTGGGTACAACACAACGCACCGAAAAGAAAGTTGAACTTCAAGGTTCCTCTGTGCTGATGGCCGTTCGCACCGGAAATCATCCGGAATACGATCGAATCGTTTTCGAATTTGATTCCTCCATTCCCTCCTATCGGGTCGAGTACATCGCTCGTCCGTATTATCAGTGCGGTTCAGGAGACGAAGTTACGTTGCGAGG
>JBKKAT010000165.1:0-5971 GCA_046714535.1 Acidobacteriota bacterium
CCTTTCTTCCATGGGGCTTTCCTGTAAATAGAATTCGCGGATTGTCCGAGCGAATGTAAGCAGAACGTCGTTTCACAAAGTAGTGATCCACTCTCATCCCTACTTCGATCGCTGAGAGCGGTAAGAACGCACCAAAACAAATCAATAGAATTCTGCGAACTGTTTTCAAGGAATGCTCTGTTTTGCTCCGATTCTACAACTTGTCTCGATAGCTGCCAACTATCGTCCGGACGCTCGTCGCCGAACTCGAAAAAGTTTTACACGCCGGCAGATAATAATGTGCCAGGCTGTTTAGAAATGCCGGAAGACACAAGACGTTTGCGGAATTTCAAATGTCTTTTTCTGCTGAGTTCCACTAAGGGTCTCCAGATACGACCTGTTAAGTTATGACGAATCAGAAAGGGCCAAAGCCGATTTGCCCGCTTATACAAATAACAGCCGGCAAGGTATGCTGGCAGTGCTGTCAAATCCTTCGGCCGCCTCCTCCAGATTGAGGTGTGGCTAAATAGAGTCCGGTAACACCAATCATATCCCTCCGCCAACTGCTCCACAGTCATTCGTTTCGGATTGAATACTACGTGAGCTGTATCGTATAGATCCCAGTTCTTGTGAATGAGTCTGTTCTGTTGTTCCATCTGTTTATAAAGAGGAGTGCCCGGATAAGGAGTCAGGATATGAAATGTCGCGCACTCCAAACGATTCTTTTCAATCCATTCGACAGTGTTTTCAAAAACAGCCGGGCTGTCGTGATCGAAGCCTAATACAAAGCTGCCGTTTACCTGGATTCCATGATCATGAAAGATGCCCACTCGCCGCGCATAGTCTTCTGTTCGCGGAGAGCGTTTCTTTGCTTCGCTAATGTTCTCATCCGAAAGGGATTCGAACCCGATGAAGACGGCCGTGCAGCCGGACAGGGCCATTTCGCGGACCAATCCTGGGTCATCGGTTACATCGATTGTAACCGCAGCGCTCCAGATCTTTTGCAGTGGCGTCAATGCTCTGGATAAAGAACGAAGATATTCCGGACGCGAACCAAGATTATTATCGATGAAGACTGCGTAAGGCTCATCGGTGCAAACAATTTCATCAAAGATTTGGGAGGGCTCCTTGCATTGATACGGTATGTGGAGACCTTCTGTGGCAAGATAGCAAAAACCACATCGGTTATGACATCCGCGTGTTGCAATCACGCTGGCTCGCGTAAGAAAGCTATGAGGCGGCAGCAGTTCACGAGCGGGTGATGGTTCGTGACGATAAGGAAGCCGGTAAGATCCAAGGTAACGCTGGCGGAGTTGTCCTTGTTCGATATCTCTTAGCATGACCGGCCAGAGTTGGACTCCTTCCCCCAGAGCAAGCGCATCAGCATGAGGAGCCGCTTCGTCAGGGCAAGAGAGCACGTGAAGTCCTCCAAGAATCACACAAGATCCTCGTTCCCGGAAAAAGCGGGCCAATTGATATGCTCTTTTCGCGAATGTTAGGTGAACCGTGATACCAACTACCTGAGGAAAAGGCTCTACGGGGGGCGCCCCTTGAAGAAGATTTTCATCCCAGTATCGAACTTTCCAATCGCGCGGAGTTGCGGCTGCAATGCTGGTCAGCGCCAGAGTAGGGGTCAGCACGTGCTTTCCGAAACTGGCGTGAGGATCCTTGGGATAAAACGGATTGATCAAAAGTGCGTATTTTGTTTCGATCGGCGGATGCCCGGATAATTGCGGAAGTTCCGGAGGAATGCGCATCGCCTCCGGCCAATAAAGCTGCTTTCCCATATGTTCACCATCCTATAGGCAAAGTATATAGTGCAGCAAAGTACTTTGCAATACAAAGTGATAAAAAACGCTGTCTAGCAACGACCGGTCAAAGCTGGGAGAAATTATTCCTGCGCTGGATTTTCCCGATCTGCCGGATTTTACGCGTTAATAGTTAGGGACCACAAAAAAGCGAGAATGTGGAAAATTATTCAAACTGTGAGGAGATCCATGAAAAAGTCATTTCCGTTCATTTTCATCCTGGTTTTGCTGTCGTTAACAATCGTATCGGCCGACTCCGGGCATTCTAACCTTACTTTCGAACAGCGTGCCGGTTTTCAAAAAGCCATTGAAGAAGTTTATTGGAAACACACGATATGGCCCGCGGAAAACCCGGGCCCAAAGCCTGAACTTAAGACGGTGATGCCCGATTTGGCGATTCGCAGGGCAACCCGAGAGTATATTCGCAATTCGAATGCTCTTGATTCGCTTAGTGAACGGCGCATTACGCCCCGGCGGATGCAAGCGGAAATGAATCGTATGGCACGAGAAACTCAAAATCCGGAACTGTTGCGTGAACTATGGGCAGCTCTCCTTAACGATCCGTACGTGATTGCCGAATGTTTTGCGCGTCCAGCTCTTGTCGAACGGTTTATCCGGAAAGACAACAGTCATTTACACTCGCAAGAATTCAGGTCCGATAGAATCACAAATTCGCTGGCCTACAACTACAAGCTTCCTGGAATAAAAGGGACGCAACTTGACGTTTCCTCCGGAGTTACCGCTTCAGCAGCGAATACCTGGACTTCTACAAGCACAGTCAACGCTCCCAGCGCTCGCGGCTACCATACTGCAGGCTGGACGGGTACATATATGATCGTTTGGGGTGGAAGAGGATCCAATGTTTTCTACAAGGATGGCAAAAAATACAACCCCGCGACGAATGCCTGGAGCGCTATCTCCAGCACAGGTGGCCCTTCTGCTAGATCTAACCACACAGCAGTCTGGACAGGTACACAGATGATCGTTTACGGCGGACTGTGAGCAGTGCTTATACAAATACCGGCGGGCGCTTCACATTGTCCACAAATTCATGGTCTCCGACCAGCACCGCTTCAGCTCCCTCGGCACGAGGCCTCCATACGGCAATCTGGAACGGCTCACAGATGGTTGTTTGGGGGGGCATAGTCGGAAGCAGCACAACCCTCAGCACGGGCGGACGTTATAACCCCTCTACGAACGTATGGATCGCTACTTCAACCAGCGGAGATCCTACATCAAGGTACGTTCACTCAGTCGTTCTTCCCGGCAGTTTGACCCAAATGATTATCTGGGGAGGCGCTACTTCCCCGAATGTACCAAGCAACACGGGTGGACGCTACACTTTTTCTTCCAACTCGTGGACATCAACCACGACCAGTGGCGCACCGAGTGCACGCTATGGTCATACGGCTGTTTGGACAGGACAAATGATTGTTTGGGGTGGAAAAGGATCAGGAACTTCAACGACCAACACGGGCGGACGCTACACGGTTTCTACGAATTCATGGACACCCATTAGTGTGACAGCCGCCCCCAGTGCCCGCTGGCTTCATGAAACGGTCTGGACTGGCTCACTGATGATTGTTTGGGGGGGCATCACCGGCGGCAATACGTCACTCAGCACGGGCGCACGTTATCATCCAGGCTCAAATACGTGGAGTGCGATTGCCGTAACCGGACAACCTTCTGCGCGCTTCCAGCACACCGCCATCTGGACTGGATCAAAAATGATTGTTTGGGGAGGGATCACAAATTTGGCGGGCCTCATTGCAACGAACACGGGTGGCATTTATACGCCTTAGTTTGCATCGATCGATGCTACTAATACGGTCGAAGATGAGAGCGATAGCGGGAGGCCTGGTTCGGTTTGTTCCAGGCAGTGTATAACGCGATGATTCGCTGAACGGCCTCCTGCGTTCGAACATGCTTTTCACCCAGCAAAGCGAAAAGACGTTCATAACCGTGCAGCAACAACGGTTCCGCTTCCTGGAAACGGTTCCGCTTCATAATGCACTCGCCTAAAACGCTTTCAGAAGCCGCGATGAGCCAGTGATCCGGCGGCATAAACTTTTTACGGAGCGCAAGGCTTTCTCTGAACAACGGCTCGGCGGATGCAGCATCGCCTTGACCCTGGATACTTCTCCCCAGCACCTGCAGTGAGCTGGCAACCATTGGATGCTCATCGGAAAGAGTCTTGCCGCGCAAACTGAGTACTTCGCGCGATAGGATCGCTGCCTTTTCGTAATCTTCCTTGGAAAGCAAACTATAGGAATAGTTATACAGCGTCCAGGCAACGTGTGGATGCTCATTCCCTAACACTTTCCGGCGTATTGTCAGTGATTCTTCGAAACATTTGGCCGCTTCCTCATATTTTTTTTGAGCGTCCAGCATGGAAGCCACGGTACTGAGAGCCGATGCTACATCCGGGTGTTCGTTCCCCCGGATTTTGCGAGAGATTGCCAGCGACTCACCATGCAATTTTTCTGCGCCGCTATAATCCCCCTTTGTGCCCAGCACCACACCCAGATCATTTAGACTTTGAGCTACGTCGGAATGTTCGTTCCCTAACAAGTCACGGCGTATCGATAATTCCTGACGATGGAGAGTCTCGGCTTCATCGAGATTCCCTTTCAGCAGAGCCAATTGCGCCAGATCATCCATGATTGCCGCGACCAGGATGTCGCGTTCCCCTTTTAGTTCGCGCATGATTTCCAGCGATTTGCGTAGAAGCGGTTCCGATTCTGCAATATCCCCTTTTAGTTGCAGGAGTTGACCCAGGTTTTTCATGCTGATCGAAACGTCCGGATGCATTTCGCCATGGAGACTCTTTCGGATAATGAGGGCTTTTCTAAGTTGTTTCTCAGCCGGCTGGTATTGTCCGAGTCCCGTATAAGTCATACCGATGGTGGTGCGGATCGCCGCTTCCATTTCGGGCTGGTTAGCCAATTCCGTTTCAACGCGAGCCGCCGCTTCGTCCAGAACTCTAACGACTGTGATGTCGCGGCCCATAGCTTCGGGATCAGCAGAGCTCAGCATAGTCTGAAGAAAGTTGTTAATTTGCCGGGCTTTTTGCGCTTCCAATTGCGCAGCTTTTGCCTGATGATAAATCGCAAGAAGCCCTCCGATGAGTAGTAGAAAAATGAACGTGGCTGCCAGCACACCTATTTTGTGCCGTTGAATAAATTTACCTGTACGGTACGCGATCGTGTCAGCGCGGGCGATCACTGTGCGGCCATCCAGATGGCGGCGAATGTCTTGCGCAAATTGTTCTACAGAGGCGTAACGGCGGGCCGGTTCTTTTTGCATCGCCTTGAGCGTAATGTTGTCCAGATCTCCGGTCAGCCGGCGCTTCAACTTCTCCGGAGTGGCTTCGCGGGTCGCACTGACAGATTCAGGCGTCACGGAGGTTTTCGTTTCTCCCTGTATGCGTTCTTCTATCTTAGAAATCACTGCGCTAGGCTTTTCCGGTTCTACTTCAGTAATTACCCGAGCGACTTCGTGTGAAACAAAACTGGCAAATCGATACGGATGATGGCCGCTCAAAAGCCGGTAAAGTAGCACGCCGAGTGAGTAGACATCGGTTGCCGTGGTGATTGTTTCCCCGCGCACTTGCTCCGGACTCGCGTAATCGGGAGTCATGATATGCATTGCTGTCTCTGTTTGTTCGCCAGACGGCATGCTGCCGGTTAGCTTTGCAATTCCAAAATCGAGCAATTTGGGAGTGCCATCGGAAGTCACCAGGATGTTGGGTGGTTTCAAATCGCGGTGCACAACCAGGTTCTGATGAGCATAGTGCACAGCGGAACAAACCAGCAGAAACAGTTTCAACCGTTCGGTTGTGGAGAGGCGATGAACATCGCAGTATTCGTGAACCGGGATTCCCTCTACGTAATCCATCACCAGATAAGGGGCACCTTGATCGGTTGTTCCGCCATCCAGAAGTTTTGCAATCATTGGATGATCCAGATTGGCCAGAATCTGACGCTCCGTATAGAATCGATGTACGATAAAGTCGGTGTCCATTCCCGGCTTCACAAGCTTGATGGCAACCAGCTTTTGATATTGATCATCTGCTCTGGAGGCAAGATAAACGGCACCCATTCCGCCTTTTGCAATCTGATGAATGATCTTATACGGCCCTATGAGGCGGCCGGTAATCCCTTCGTCTGTGTGCGCATTCAATA
>JBKKAT010000166.1:0-4025 GCA_046714535.1 Acidobacteriota bacterium
GGTACTTGCAGCGTTGCAGCACCTGCTTGAATCCGGTTTCATTGAAATCATGAATGTGGGAACTTCAGGTGAAATCCCGAATCCACGCGAACTCGTGATTTCAACCCCGGTTTCCCCGCGGATCGTGGAACGAATTCTGAGTGAGCTGCCTGTTGGTGTGATCACTTTGGATTCACAGGGGCAGATTCGTTTTGCGAATAAATATTTCCTGAAGATTGCAAATCTAAATCAAAAGGATTTGCTCAATCAGGATATTTCATTGATTTTTCCGGATCTGAAATTGGATGCGATTCAGGATTCGTATGAAAGGGAATATGTATGGGAAGGCCCGGGGAGTTCTTCCGCGATCAAACGATACTGGCTGTACAGCACTCATACTTTTTCTCATGGTTCCAACGACATGACGATCCTGGTCCGGGACGTTACGGAAAGCCATCGCAGGGATCTCGATAATTTTCGGAAGGACCGGTTAACATCGCTTGGTGAATTTGTTGCCGGCATGATTCACCAGCTTAAAAATCCGGTGATGTTGCTGGAAACGGGCGTAAAACTCCTGTCGATGGATGATCTGGATCCAAAAGACTTGCGCGACATCGGACAGCGCATGGAAAAGAACGTGGAACGTATGCGCAATCTGATTTCGGACACGCTGAATTATGTTTCGATGGATGAATCCGCGTTTACCTGGCTCAACTTGAATGACTTGATTGAAGAGACCTTACCGATGTTCCGTGAATCCACGCAATATGAAGAAATAGAATTCCATTTCCAGCCGCTGCGGGAACCTCCTCTGATCCGCGGAAACGCCGTTCAAATCCGAGAGGTTGTGATTAACTTGATCAACAATGCCCTGCAATCCCTGAAGAGCAAAGGACAATTACAAATCACTACGGATTTGCAGGAAGAATTGGAAGGGGGAATTTCGCGCAAGTATCTTTTGATGGTCGTCTCGGACACTGGCAGGGGAATGTCCTCTGTGGTTATGGAAAAGATTTTTACTCCTTTCTTCACAACAAAAGCCGGTGGAAAAGGACTCGGTCTCGCTTTTGCAAAGCGCATACTGGAAGAACAGGGTGGTTTTATCCGGTGCTGGAGCAAAGAAGGGATCGGCACACACTTTTACGTCTATTTCAAGATTGGAGAAAAAGATGCCTTCTATCTTGATCGTAGATGATGAAGAAGATATCCGCTGGAGCGTCAGGCAGATACTGAAGGACCATGAGAATCAATTTCTGGAAGCAGAATCGGGGCGTGCAGCGCTGCAGATTCTGCAAAAGACAACACCGGATGTTGTGATTCTGGACCTAAGGATGCCGGAGCTTGACGGCCTGGAGACTTTAGAAAAACTGTTGCAGATCGAACCATTCCTCGCCGTGGTTGTCTTAACCGGAGTGGATGCAGTTAAGAGTGCGGTGCAAGCCATGAAGTTTGGGGCCCTGGATTATCTGGTCAAGCCTGTGAATCATGAGGAATTAAGACTGGTTGTCAGCCGCGCCCTGGAGCATGTTCGGCTCAAGCGGGAAGCACTGAATAGCCGGAGCTTATCCGATGGTACTCAGTATGTTTTTGGCAAAAGCGAAATCATGCAAAAGCTGCATGAGACGATTCAGAGCATAGCCGGTAGGGATGTGCGTGTGTTGATTCAAGGCGAAAGCGGCACCGGAAAACAAATGGTGGCGGAACAACTTTATTTGTTGAGTCCACGCAGTGACAAACCGTTTGTCACCATCGATTGCGGCGTGTTACCGGAAACGCTGATGGAAAGCGAGTTGTTCGGCTATGAGAAAGGAGCATTTACAGGCGCATCCACGCGCAAGATCGGCAAGTTGGAAGTGGCAAAGGGCGGAACGTTATTCCTGGATGAGATCGGGAACATGAATGTTGCTCTCCAATCGAAATTGCTACGCGTTCTGGAAACGGGCCAGTTTGAAAGATTGGGCGCGAATGCTTCGCTGCTGGCCGATTTTCGTTTGATCATTGCGACCAATTCCAATTTACAGGAAATGATACTGAAAGGATCTTTCCGCAGCGACCTGTATTACCGTATCAACGTTTTTACAATCGAAATTCCACCGCTGCGAGACCACGCTGAAGACATTCCCGAGCTGATAGAATTTTTCAGAAATGCATTTAATCAGAAACATGACAAGAAAGTCTTAGAGGTTACAGAGGAATGCATGGCGATGATGGTGAACTATCAATGGCCCGGTAACATCCGGCAATTGCGAAACGTTTTGGAACGGGCCATTTTGCTCGCCACCGATCGCATTCTCCCGATTCATATGCCATTGGAAGTGCAGAGGCCTCATCAACAGTTGTCACCGGTGGATAGAATGGGGGCTGTGGAAGTGGATCTGCAAGCTTTGGAAGAACGCGCTCTTCGCGATGCTCTGGACTTGCATCAAGGGAACAAAACACGCGCAGCGGCTGAGCTGGGGATCAGTCTTCGTACGCTGTACTACTGGCTGAAGCGCTACAACATCGCAAGACGATAGGGGAGCGCAGACTTCCAGTCTGCATAGGGGATCGCGGACTTCCAGTCCGCCCTATTTCATCGCGAGAATTTCTTGCACGGCGCGATGCGCTTGATCGATTGCTGAATCGAGATAGGAATAAGCGCTGGCATCACTATTCGCTATGGCAATTCGTCCGAAGGGTTTCCGCGCTACCGCGCAAGGACCTTCCTCACCTTTCAACCAGAAAGGATCAAAGAGCGAATTGTATTGATACGCATAGCCATGCGGCCACCGGTGAACTGCAATTCCGGTGATGTCTTTCGCAGGATCAAATCCACCAGGTCCCAACATGGACACGAGTTGTTCTCTAATTTTCCGTTCGAAAGTTTCAAAATTCGTTGCCAGCAGTTCGCTTCGGCCAATCCTGTGTTGATGCCTTATGGGAAGCCCCGGCCTGCACGGCGCTCGAAACAGTCCGATCACAATGGGTTCTTCTGGATTTCCTGGCGTTTTATATCCGTCAAACTGAAGCGGCATCGCCAGATGGCTGTGGGAAAAATATGCGCCCGGCGCGTAAATAGACTGCACTCCGAGCTTCACCCACGGTAGCCAATTTCTTACTGCCACACGCGCATAAACCAGAGGTACTTTGATCGCATAGGAAAGCGCGGTTTTTTGCTCTCTTGAAATTTCGGGACAGATGTAAGGAATAACAGTATGCCAGCACGCGAGCACGCATTTCGAGGCATGAATCTTTTGCAGCTTTCCCTTTCGTACATAATCCACTTCGATTTCGTTTTCACCATTCTGCTTAACCCGCACAACAGTGCTGGATAATCGAATCCGCGCGTGGTGATTCTCTTGATCGAGCTTGTTATAGCGCGCCCTTGCCATAACAATATCGTTTGCGTTCTTTCCTGGCATCGCTTCGGGAATCAGCTTGCGAACAAGAAGTCGCGCGACCGAAGCATTTCCATCCGGGAAGTGATAAAAATATTTTTCAGCTTCTTCATTCGGGATTGCATCACGATTCATGCCGATTCCAGGTTCAGGATCCAAATTAAGTCCCTGGAAACCGGGATACGATAATCCCCACGCATCTTGCGCGGGCACGATATCAATTCCTGCGCCGAACAAGGAGTGCGGTCGCGCTTGAAAGAAGGGAAGTACGCCTGCGTCACACTTTACAAAGTCGGTCAAATACTGAGAGTAGCTGATGCGGGCCAGTTTTCCTTTTTTCTCTGCAGACGTGAGCCCCGGCATGTAATCCGTTGTGTCATTGTGCAGCCGTTGTAAGTCTTTTTTCACAGTTTCCGGCATCGGCGCCTTTTCTAAAAAAGAAGGCCATGCTTCTTCGCGCACTTCGGCCGCCCCGGCGAAGTCCTGATGGTAAGGATCCGGAACGAGACGATCCGTTCCGAAAGTGGCCTGGTCAAAAAAGAATCCTGCGTTCAAACCGGCGGATGCATACGAGTTCATTGCGAAGTGACTGGAGAAACTCTCTATGTCGATTCCCAATTCTTCAATCAGCGCTTTTGAAGTTTTGCTGTAGGGGGCCGGACTTTCGAT
>JBKKAT010000167.1:0-2950 GCA_046714535.1 Acidobacteriota bacterium
ATACACTTCTCCCATTCCTCCGGACCCCAGTTTTGACAGGATCCGATAATGGGAAATCTGTTGTGGTGTCATCTCTACTCTTCTTTCAGACGGGATATTGTACCGCAGATAAAAAAGACACCCGCGTCGTCTGCGTGCGGTTCAATCCACCGGCAGTTTCATTTTTTTCAGGAAGGCGCCGGTAACAAAAGGCAAAAGCAATCAAGAAATTGCGGATCATCTGGGAATGGCAGAAGAAACCGTCAAACATCACATGGACAATATTCTCAAGCAGGCTAGGCGTTGACAACCGCACTTCAGCCGCAACCGCAGCACTGCTGCGCGGCATCGTCAATCCCGAAGACCTGTAAACTCTGTCAGGCCACATGCCCTTCTTTTGCCAGGTGTTCTTTTATCCACATCCGTAAAAGCGAAGTGTAGCTTAGCCCCTTGCGTTCCGCGATCTGCTCCACCGCTTTTATATCTTCAGGAGCGAGCCGGATCGCAACCGTTTTCTTTGGTTTCTTAACAAACCGAATCTCTGTCTCGGAAGTATCGAGGTGATAGTCTTTAAAGCTGTGGGTTTGCCAGAACTTCCTGGCCTCTTCATCAGATTTAAACTTGGGTATTTTCTTCATATTACTTGCCTCGCTTCTTGTAATAATTCCTTTCCCAGGCATTCGTCTCTCTTGCCGTGATCAGCTTCACTTCACCTGGCCTCAGAAACCTGACCACCACAAAGAGAAATCTTCCCGCCTCCGTTTTTCCGAAAACATAATGAAGATTTTCTTTGCCGGATCTTATTAGGGGAAGATCAGCTTCATTAAAACAGACTTCCTCTACTTCTTCCGGAATAATCCCATGCAGTGCGATATGCTCTATGCTTTCCAGAGTCCATCGAATGGAGCTGATCCTTCTCATTCACCCCTCTATGAGAGGGTAGACAAACGTATTGCGTTTGTCAACGCGTGTGTTTTCCAATCCGCAATCTGAAATCTGCCATCTGAACCCAGTTTAATTCCGGAAGCGATGGTCATGCCGCCTATTTGACCACACCGGATCACCGGAAAAAAAGGGCGGAGCAATCTGGAAGCTTTCACCGCATAGACGCAGAGAAGCGCAGAGTTAAGAAATAAGAAACCACTCTGGGTTGACTCTAGATTAAATAGCGACGAATACTTGTCAGAATCCTGTTGCGGTCGATTCCGGCCACTTCGCCGATCTGTTTCAGAATGAGCCTGTTGTCCAATGTGAACAACTTCAACCGGACCACGCAGTCTTGATGAAGCCCGGCTGCACCGGTTTGTTGAATCCAGACGTCTCCCGGCCAGGCATCTTCTTTCTTTGTCGTAACCATAGCGAGAACGGTATGACCGGAATTATTGAATATTTTTTTGCTCAGGACGAGAGCAGGACGGCGTTTAGTTCCCGCTCTTTCGCTAAAAGGAAACGGAACTACGACAACACTCCACGGGTTACAGGTCACGGAATGCCTCCTCATCTTCAGGACTATTCCATTCCTCCATCGTTTCCGATAAAGCAGCGTGAAACTTCGAATCAAACGGTTCAACGCGCTTCAGAATGACTACACCATTTTCCACGCTGTAAGAAACCATATCACCCGGCTCCAAACCGATTTGTTTGCGAATTTTCATGGGTATTGTTATCTGGCCTTTACCAGATATTTTACTGATTTCCATAATTCTAATTGTAAAGAATTCAAGAAAGTAAGTCAAAAGTATATCGTCACAAGAGCGGTCTTGCCAGATCAGTGGTGAGTAGCTCGGCCCTACAGACGGTTTGGATCCCTGTGCTAGAATCTACGACGTGCCGTTACAGTCCGGACAGAACATTCTTCATTATCGTGTGCTGGAAAAAATCGGGCAGGGAGGAATGGGCGAGGTGTACAAGGCCGAGGACAGAAAACTCGGCCGCCAGGTAGCACTCAAGCTTTTGCCGCCGGATGCAGCGGAAGATGAAAAGGCAAAGCGTCGTTTGCTCCAGGAAGCAAGGGCTGCCTCGGCACTAAATCATCCGAACATCGTCACCATTTATTCCATCGAGGAAGCGGAAGGCTTCGCCTTTATTGCGATGGAATATGTCGAAGGAGAAACGCTCAAGTCAATCATCGATCGCGGTCCGATCGAGACATCGCAATTGATCCAACTCGCTTCGCAGATCGCAGACGCCCTTGCGGCTGCTCATGCAGCAGGACTGATTCACCGGGACATCAAACCTTCGAACATATTAGTAACTGCGGCCGGCCAGGCCAAAATTCTGGACTTCGGTCTCGCGAAGCTAACACAGGTGACGGATCAACTAATCAGCGGCGAACAAACGATGAGCCGTTTGACGAAAACCGGAATGGTGCTTGGAACAATCGCGTACATGTCGCCCGAACAAACGCGAGGAGAATTGCTGGATGCTCGCACGGATATTTTTTCACTCGGCTGCGTGCTTTATGAAGCGGCAACAGGAAAGGTCCCGTTTAGTGGTCCAAGCATTCTGTCTGTTCTGCATGAGATCGCCACGGTCGACCCGCCAGCGCCGAGCACCATCAGCAGCGCCGTTCCGCAAGGAATGGATTCGATCATCAAACGATGTTTAACAAAAGACCGCGAGCGTCGTTATTCTTCGGCAGCGGAGCTGGCGAACGCGCTGAGGAGTCTGACATTTGCGAACCGTTACCAGATCCTTCGTGAGCTGGGACGGGGCGGCATGGGGGTCGTGCATCTTGCTCACGACCCGCTTCTGGAAAGGGACGTCGCGATCAAAGTCATCTCACCCGATCTGCTGACTCCTGATGCAGTGGAGAGATTCAAACGAGAGGCCAGGGTTGTTGCGAAAATGGATCATCCCGCAATCGTTCACATTCATGACATTGGCGAACATGAAGGGTCACTCTTCTTCATCATGCCTTTTGTACAGGGAACCAGCCTGCGCGCGTTCTTAAATGAGCAATCATTAAGCC
>JBKKAT010000168.1:0-4822 GCA_046714535.1 Acidobacteriota bacterium
AATGATTGCCTGCCAGATCATATGCGACGATGAAGTAAGAATATGTTTTACCCGCGACCACATCCAAATCATAGAAAGTGGTTCGTTTAACTGACGTGACATGATCCGGGGTTCCACCGTCAACGCATCTATGGATTTCATAGCCATAGATCTGTTCGTCATCCGTAGCCTGATTCCATTTCAGGAAAATCTGGCCGTTTTCGTAAATTGCTTTCAACCCGGCGCCATCTCCCCAGACCGGAGCCTGACTATCGGAGCTCTCCGGAGCTTGCAAAGAACCTTTTGGCCAGAGAACACAGGTGACCTTGCGAAAATTTTCATCGAGATTCTTGCAAACGTTTCCGTATGTGCAGCGAACGATTTTGTTGCTTCTTCCTTCACGGGCCTTTTTGGGCAGATCCGGATCGGCGAGTAAAGCACGCGCAAGCCCGACGAGATCGGCCCGTTCCTGTTGCAAGACCAATTCTGCCTGTTCCGGTGTTCGAATTTTACCTGTGGCAACAAGCGGCACGCTAAAACCGTGCTCGCGAATGTATTTGCGAATTCCTTCGGTTACCGGCACGTTCGCCATATCCGGATAATGGGCGCTCGGCATGCAACGATCACCACTGTAACCCGTATAGGGATAAAGTGGCGTGCCCGGTTTGTGGATGGCATCCTCAAATTTTCCTCCGGCTGAAACGCTGATCCAATCCACACCAAGCTGCGCCATTCGCAACGCCATCTGTCGGGAATCATTTAATGTGTATCCATTCTTGATGCATTCTTCGCCATCAAAACGTATTCCTAAGGGGAAATCAGCGCCGATTGTGTTGCGAACCCGAAGGATGATCTCGCTCATCAAACGCATCCGGTTTTCCAGCGATCGCCCGTATTCATCGTTCCTTAAATTTCGCAAGGATAAGAACGAAGAAACCGTGTACGCGTGGGCCATGTGCAGCTCCACACCATCGAAACCTGCCTGGCGCGCCCTTCCTGCTGCAGCTCCGTACGCTTCGATGATGAAACGAATCTCTTCTTTGCTAAGATCTTTAATCTTCTGACGCCAACCGCTCCGCGCGACCTTCAAAAAATGAATGATTTGCGGTACCACTTTGCTGGGGCTGCTTTCGTGAACCTCTTTTGCCAGGGCGGCCAGAGGCGGTATGAATTCATCGCGGCTCAATCGGAGCAAAGGGCCGCTGCGCGTATCGTGGATCCCCATCGCTTCGATCACAATCAATCCAACCTCGCCCCGCGCAAAACGCAGATAACGATCGTGAATGTCTTTGTTCACAAAACCGTCTTCGCCCGAGAGGCGCGTCACCATAGCAGGCAAAACCAGACGGTTCGCCAACGTCATCCCATTGATCGTGTACGGCTCGAAAAGCATCATTTTTTAACAAAAAGATAACAAAGGAAACAAAGATTTTTCTCTTTGTTCTCTTTGTTAGCTTTTGTTCAAAAGAAACTGCTGGGCGATCAGGGTATTCAGGATTTCGGTGGTTCCTTCGTAGATCCGCAGAGCGCGGATATCACGGTACAGTCTTTCCGTAATGGATCCTCTGAGCAGGCCTACACCTCCATGAATCTGGAGCGCTTGATCGATGATTTTCTGCGCTGCTTCTGTCGCATACGCTTTTGCCAGTGCGGCTTCCAGAGTAATCCGTGCGGCGCCCGCATCTTTTTTCGAGGCAGCGTCCCATACTAATAATTTCGAAGCCTGAAGAAGTTGCGCCATTTCCGAGATCTTGAATTGAATTCCTTGAAATTCAGCGATCGGTTTCCCGAATTGTTGTCTGCTTTTTGCAAACTGAATCGCTTCTTGAAAAGCGCGTTCTGCCATTCCGACAGCAGCTGCCGCGACGCTCGGCCTAAAAACATCCAGAGTCTTGTAAGCGATTTTCAATCCTTCCCCTTCGTTCCCGAGCCGTTGGTTTTCGCGAACAAAGCAATTCCGCAACACCAGTTGTCCGATGGGATGCGCGGCGACCAATTCCTGCGGTTTCGTTTCCAATCCGTCAGCCGGGGCTTCCAGGATGAATGCGGTGACACCGCGCGAACCATCCGATGTTCTTGCAAAGATCGTGTAGAAGTCTGCCAGGCCTGCATTGCTGATGAGTGTTTTTGTGCCATTGAGCAGATATCCATCCTGCTTTTTTTCCGCCCGCAGGGTCATGGCACCGGCATCCGAGCCGGCGTCCGGTTCCGTCATAGCAAAGGCCGCAATCAAGGCTCCCGATCCAACGCCGCTCAGATATTTTTCCTTTTGCTCGCCATTTCCTGCAATCGAAATAGGAAAACTGCCGAGTCCCTGCATCGCAAAAAGTAAATCTGCCAGTGCAGATTTTTGTGCAATGGCATACCGTAGAAAACAAAGATTACGAACGGTGGGGGAGGGGGTTAAATAGCGAATCAATCCCGCGGTTCCCATCTCTTTGACAACTTCTCTGCAGAAAGACAATTCCTCATTCTCGGCAGTCCATTTTTCCTCTTTGAAAAAAGCATCGACCTGCTTTTCGATTTCTTGAAATTCCTGTGGCAGTGGAATGATCATAAAAATTTCGGATTTCTTTTTTCCACGAACGCGTTGTAGCCTTCTTTGAAGTCCGGATGAAGCATGCATTTCGCTTGCACCGTTGCTTCCGCGTCCAACACTTCTTTGAGGCGTGGCAAGGATTCGGAATTTAGCTGCTGTTTGGTGATGGCAAGACCATTCGCCGGTCCCGCAGCCAGACGTGTTGCCAGTTCTGCGGTGACATCGGAAAGTTCCCCGGCCGGGACAACCCGGTTGTACAAGCCGATCCGGTAAGCTTCTTCGGCCGAAATGAAATCCCCGGTCATCAGCAGCTCAGTCGCTTTTGTGAGTCCAACAAGTTTCGGCAGAACGTAACAGGCGCCCATGTCTGCGCCGGAAAGGCCAACCCGGACAAAGAGAAATGCGATTCGTGCGCTTTCGGCTGCAATACGAAAATCGGAGGCCATCGCCAAAATTGCTCCTGCACCCGCAGTAACACCGTTCAAGCATGCAATGACTGGTTTCAAGAGGGATCGCATGTTCCAAACAAGTTCACATGTCACGCGCGTGAATTGCAGCAATTTTGCTTCATCTGCTGTTAATAAGCTGCCAATAATGTTGAGCACATCTCCGCCACTGCAAAAGGCCTTACCACGGCCGGACAAAATGACAGCGCGCACCGGTTCTTCTGTTTGCAGATCGATGAAACATTGATTTAGCTCGCGGTAAACATCAAAAGTGAGCGCGTTATACGCTTCAGGCCGGCTCAAAACAATTTGCGCAATCCCATCCGCGATGTGAAGCTCGAAACTCTCCGGAATGATCATGGAAGTACAGCCGTTGCTTCGATTTCTACGAGCGCATTCTCTTCCAGCAAGTCCTTCACAACGAGAAGACTCATAGCAGGGAAATGTTTTCCCAACACGGCTTGATAACACACGCCGATTTCTTTGCGTCGATTCAAGTAATTCTGTTTGTCCTTTATGAAGATCGTAAGGCGTCCAATGTTTTCCGCTTTTCCTCCTGCCTCTTCCACCACGGCCACTATGTTGCGGAGCGCTTGCTCAAATTGATTCACAAGACCGTCTGCTAAATTCCCATTCTTATCCCAGCCGATCTGTCCTGCCACGAACAGCAAATTTCCTGTTGCAGCGATGCCGTGATTGTATCCGCGCGGAGTTGCCAGTGTTTCGGGATTAAAGATTTTCACGAGAAGGTTTCGCCTCCGCACAAAGAAATGGCTTGACCGTTGACTGCTCCGTTTTCAATTACAAATTGTACCGCGTGAGCCACTTCCTCATTTGTGACAAAACGCTTTTGGGGATTTGAACTGCGGAAAGAATCTAAGATTTGATCGGCCGTCTTCCCTGTTTTTTCCGCGATCAGCTTTACATGCTCACGAAGCATCGGGGTATCGACAAAGGACGGGCAAATCGCATTGACCGTAATTCCGCTTCGCGCCTGTTCCAGAGCGAGGGAGCGGGTGAGCCCAATCACAGCATGTTTGGAAGCGACGTAAGCCGAAATGTAGCGACCACCGATTTTTCCAGCTGTGGAGGCGACGTTGACGATGCGTCCCCATTTGTTTTCAACCATACCGGGGAGAAAGGACTGCGTGCAATAGAAAATGCTTTTCAGATTCAGGTTGAAATGCCAATCCCAATCTTCTTCGGTCATATTTAGAAATAAGTCGGTGCGAACACCGCCGGCATTGTTGATCAGAATATCAATCCTGCCGACTTTCGATTGCATTGCTTCGACCTGAGCTTTGTCGGTAACATCGCAGCGAATATCCGCGGTGTCACTCCGGCCGCAGGTCAGGACGTCGTATCCGGCATTTCGAAGGCGCGACGCGATCCCCGCTCCGATTCCTTTTGTTCCACCGGTCACTAAAGCTTTTCGCATATTTTATTCTGCAGGCGTCACGCCTGCGGTCCATAATGCCGGCCTGAGGCCAGCGCTCCTTAGGTCCATGCTATTCTACCTTCAATTGGGCAAGCTGTTCCTTTATCTGCGGTTGATCGGGATCCAGATTCAGTGACATTTTCCACTCTGAAGCGGCATCGTTGCGGCGACCCATCTTCATGTAAACAAGAGCAAGATTGTTGTGCGCTTTTGGATTTGTCGGATCGAGCCGTATCGCAATTTGCAATTCTTCCAGTGCGCGCTTCACATCGCCTTTCATTCCCAGTAGCGCTCCAAGATTGGAATGAGCAATGGCCAAATCCGGATCCAATTCGATTGCGCGGATGAAAGCCGTCATTGCTTCCTCCGTTCGTCCCGATTCTGCCAGCAAGCGTCCGAGACGATTCTGGTCTCCGGCGC
>JBKKAT010000169.1:0-2983 GCA_046714535.1 Acidobacteriota bacterium
GCCGGCGCGGTCACCGTACCGATTTATGCCACTCTACCGGCAAAACAAATCGAATACATTGTGAATGATTCTGAGATGGTCTGCTTATTTGTATCGAGCACAACCCAGCTTGCCAAAATCCTTGAAATTCGAAATGCAATTCCGAAACTTCGTCACATTATTCTTTTCGATTCTCCGGCCGCAGTTACGGATGATCTTGTCCTCTTAAAAGAAATGATTCGAGCGGGCAGAGCCTCTCTGGAAAAAGATTCTGAAATGGTACACCGGAGGGTGGCCGGCATCAAACCGGATGATGTTTTCAGCATCATTTATACTTCCGGCACCACCGGCGAACCGAAAGGAGTGATGCTGACACACCGGAACATCGTCAGCAACGTGGAAGGGCTGCAACATTCCGGCTTTCAATTTGTGCGCGAGGACCGTTCGATCTCGTTTTTACCTTTGAGTCATATTCTGGAGAGAATGGTCGGTTACTATGCCCTTCTCTATTTCGGATGCACCATCGCTTATGCGGAAAGTCTCGAGGCATTGCCCCAAAATCTGCAAGAAGTGAAACCAACCGTTCTAATTGGTGTGCCCCGGGTATTCGAAAAATTCTACGGAAGGGTCATGGAAAACATCGCCCATGAAAAAGGAACCAAGAAAAAGCTGGCTACCTGGGCGATCAGAATCGCGGCTGAATATGCGGAAACAAGATTGAACGATAAGTCTCCCTCAGCGTTACTGTTGTCAAAGTACTTGATGGCAGACAAACTGGTCCTCAAGAAAATTCGGGCACGTCTTGGTGGCAGGCTTCGAATTCTCGGATCCGGAGGCGCTGCCCTGCCAAAGCAGCTTGCGCATTTTTTCTATGGAATTGGACTCACCATTCTTGAAGGTTACGGATTAACAGAGACCAGCCCGATTATTTCCTTTAATCGACCGGGCGCATTCAAATTCGGCACGGTGGGACAGCCCATCCCGGGTGTCGAAGTGAAAATCGCCGAAGACGGAGAGATTCTTTCTCGAGGTCCACACATCATGAAGGGATATTACAAAAAACCGGAAGCTACATCGGAAGCAATCACGCGCGAGGGCTGGTTTAAAACCGGGGACATAGGAGAAATTGATGCGGATGGTTATCTCAAAATTACAGACCGGAAAAAAGATTTGATCATCACATCCGCAGGAAAGAACATCGCGCCTCAGTTCGTGGAGAACATGGTAAAGACTTCCCGGTATATTCTGCAGATCATCGTTGTCGGAGATAAACGCAAATTCCCTTCGGCGCTTGTGGTTCCAAACTGGGAGAATCTCCGAAAATTTGCCGGGGAACATCAAATCCCCGAACTGGAAATCCTTGAACATCCACTGGTGATCGAAGAAGTACAGCGGGATATTGAACGCTTGAGTCAGGATCTGGCTCCCTTCGAAAAAATCAAGCGGATCGTATTGCTAAAGAATGAATTTACAATTGAATCAGGCGAATTAACACCCAGCCTGAAAATCAAACGGAATGTTGTAGAAAAAAAATATAGAGAATTGATTGATAGTCTCTATGTCAATCCGGCAGTGAGCCTTTGATCCGTTTCACCTTCTGATAGAATGGTTGTCCTATGCAAATGTGGAAATTAGTTCTCGCCGTCCTGATTGTGAGCTTCCTCACCGGCTGTGCCGGAAACCAGGCTTTTCGGAATGCTGAGCGCGCCTTAAAAAACAAAGACTGGGATATCGCAGTCTCAGAATATGAACAGGCACTCAAGAAGGACCCTCACAATGCCGAGCTGAAGTTAAAGTTCAACATGGCTAAAGTGTTTGCTTCGCGGCAGCATTATGAGCTGTCAAAGCGGCACATTGAAAACAAGAATCTGGAGAAGGCCGCTTCCGAACTGGAAGTTGCAATCGCTCTGGATCCTGAAAATAAGCCGGCGGCGGAACAACTCGCAAAAGTGCAGCACATGATTCAGCATCCGGAACAGACTGTGGTTGAAACAATGCCGGCGGATCGGCCCCTTTCGGAGTTACCCAGCGTAGCGCTGAAACCCCAATTTGAACCGCGTAGCAATGCTCCCATTCAGTTGCGTTTTAAGGATAGCTCCCTCCGAGAAGTGCTCCAAACACTGGGAAAAGTGGGTGACGTCAATGTACTTTTTGACAAGGATTTTCGCGACCTTCCCGTGAGTTTTGATTTCAGTAATACCACTTTTCTTCAAGCTCTCGATACGGTTCTCACAACGACCCATAACTTCTACAAAGTCATCGGCAAAAACACCATCATGATTTCGCCCGATAATCCGCAAAAACGGGCGGAATACGAAGAGACGGTAAGCAGAACGTTCTATCTTTCCAGCGCGGATGTAGAAGAAATTGCCAGAGTGTTGCGAAATGTTCTGGGCATCCAAATGATAGCAACCAATGCGCGCCTCAACACGGTAACGATCAAAGACAAAATCACGAAAGTACTTGCTGGGATCAAACTGGTGAATCAGTTGGATAAGGCAAAACCGGAAGTTGTGGTTGACGTTGAAATCCTGGAAGTAAACCGAAGCCGGTTTCAGCAATTCGGTTTGCAGATTCATTCGCCCGGCGCCGATGGTATACAAACCTCAATATTTACGAAACCTCCTGAACTCGCCATCGATCCGGGTCCGATTGTTTCCCGGTCGAATTTTTTCATCTCGAATTTTCCTCAGGCAACCTTCCGGCTTTTGCGACAGGACAGCAACTCAAAACTCCTTGCCAGTCTGCCATTGCGAACGGTCGTCGGCGAAACGGGACGAGTTCGATTTGGCACGCAGGTCCCGGTGCCACAAACCACATTCGCTCCCATTGCCACCGGAGGAGTGAATCAGCAACCCATCACTTCTTTTGTGTACAGAGATGTGGGTATTAATATCGATCTTACTCCCCGAGTCCATCGTAACGCAGAAATCACTCTGGAATTGATTGTGGAAAGTAGTTCCATTTCAGGAACAGGATTCGGCAATCTTCCCCAGTTCAGCAC
>JBKKAT010000170.1:0-9361 GCA_046714535.1 Acidobacteriota bacterium
AGGTAAGCCCTTTCAATCCAAAACACATCTGACTGATCACATCGTCATCCAGATTCGATTGGGGATAGCCTTGAATAATTTTCCTGACGAGCTTCATGATTTCGTTTTCATCGGGCAAATCCATGTCGATCAACAGAATTTCTTTGCTCAGAGATTCCGGGATATTGAGCTCCGGCGAAACGATAAACAAATAACAATCTTTTGCGGGCAACGAGTAATACGCATCGCGCAAGGACCGCACGATGGCGGGATCCTTCATGTAAGCGGAAAAATCCTTCAAAACAAAAATTCCTTTTTTTTCGCCGCGGAGAATCGAATTGAGCGCGGCGGCCGGATCCATTTTCTCACCTGAAAATCCGGAAACGCTGCTCCAGACGTGAAAAGAATCGTTATTCCCGAAAATTTTGGTGGCGAAGGCTTCCAGGATTTGCAGTGCGCGATTTTCTTCCCAGGTCAGCAAATAAATGAGTGGATACTTTCCCAAAACTGCGTTTCGAATCTTATCAACAGTTGTCATATCAGTGCTGAGTGCAAAGTGCTGAGTACCGAGCCAGTTTGGCGGACTCAGCACTCAGCACTTTTTACTCAGCACTTCATTCTAACATGCTATAATTCCAGCCTTATGGCGAATCCGGAGCATATGCGGCTCTTGAATACGCCGACATGGAATCACTGGAGAAAATCAAACACGACAGCGACTCCAGATTTTGTCGGCGCAGATCTTTCCGGTATGGACCTGGCCCAGAAAGATCTTCATCAAGCGCATTTTTCGAACGCGAATCTGGCTGGAACCAATTTTGATTCTGCAGATTTAAGCGGTTCCCTCATGACAGGCGCACAGCTTCAGGGCACACGATTTCATAAAACCAAAATGGAAGGAATCCATCTTGATTATGCGAATTTGAATAATATGGATTTTACCGGGGCCAATCTAAAAGGCGCGGTGATGCGATACGCCAATCTGCTCGGATGCAATCTCACCGCGTGCAATCTCACTTTTGCGATTTTCGACGGCGCAGTAATGACCGGAGCGAATATGTCCGTTGCCAATTTGGAACAGGCAAGTTTTCGGGGTAGCAAACTGCAAAATGTGAATCTATTTGACGCAAAGCTGAAGTCTACGTCGTTTGAAACTGCAGATGCGTCAGGCGCAAACTTTATGAAAGCAGACCTGACCGGTGCGGTGCTGAATCAAGCGGTCTTAAAAAAAACCCGATGGGAAGGGGCTAAGCTTAACCAGACATCCGCAAAGAGCGCTGATTTTACGGATTCAAATTTCCATCTGGCCGAAATCAGGGATTCCATTTTTGATTATGCAATTCTTACGCGGGCCGACTTTACCAAGGCAAAAGTCTATAAAACATTTTTTCGTCATGCCCAGATGCAAAGAGTGAAACTGGCGAATGCCGAATTTGAAGATTCTCCTCTCTCCAATGCGTTTTGCGATGAGACTGATTTTCGTTTTGTGAGTTTAAAAAATTGTTCTCTGGATCAGGCGGACCTTCGCAACACAAACTTTTTTAAGCAAACGCTTCTGGAGTTGAATCTGGATGGCGCAAATCTTTCGGATGCTGATTTTCGTGAAGCGGAACTTACGAATTGCAGTCTGCGGCAAGCATCGTTACTGCGCACCCGCTTCAGGAAGGCCAAACTGAAGGATTGCGATCTATCCAAACTCAGAGCGCAAGAATGTGATTTTGGAGGATGCCAACTCTCGCTCTGCAATTTATCGGGAGCGGATTTGACGGAAGCGGATTTGCGTTTTGCGATTCTCATTGGAGCGAATCTGAAAGGCGCCCGGCTGGTGCATTCGAATTTGACCTGTTCCGATTTGCGGCAAGCTCAGCTTATGGGCGCAAATTTCTGGGGCGCGTCGCTGAAAAAAGCGCACCTCGAAGGGAATACAAGACTCGCTGTTTTACCGTTCGTGATTTTGGGAAAAATGATCTTTCCGATTCAGAAGAAAATGCGCGAAGGTAAAATTCGCCGTGAAAAACTCAAACACCAACGCGCCCAGGAGCTCATCAACGCAAAGGCGCCGAGACGTTAAGAATTTAACACAGAGTCACAGAGACACAGAGAATTTAATAATGTTTTTGTTTTTTCTCTGTGCCTCGGTGTCTCTGTGTTAAATTCTATTTCCTGAGTTTTTCGAATTCATCTCCCTTGATCCAGCCGGTGGATTCAGTAAGCTCTGCGACTCTCCATCCAATGGCAACACCAAGCGCAGCTAATTTTCTTGCGCCAGAGAAATCCCACTGCGGATTGTATTCATCTGAAGGCTGATGATAATGCTTTTCGATATATTCTTTATATTTCTGCTCCCCAAAAGATTCCGGTTTGCCCACATAATCATTCCCGGGATCAACGGAGAAAGAAGGAATTCCAACGCGCGCAAGACTGAAGTGGTCGGAACGGTAGTAATAACCTGCTTCGGGATGTGTTTCCGGTTCAACACGATAGCCGATCTCTTTTGCAACTTCCTGAACAATCGGCCAAACGGAAGTTCGGTCCGCGCCGGTCAACGTCACATCCGAAGTTTCCCCCCATAGAGCCAGTCCGTCATAATTCAAATCCAGCATTGTTTTCTTCGCAACAATTTTGGGGACTTTCCCGTAATACTCTGATCCGCGTAATCCCCGTTCTTCCGCTGTTACTGCAAGAAACACCACCGATCGTGCCGGACGTCTGGAAGTTTCGGCAAACGCGCGTGCCATCTCCAGCAAAAGCGCTGTGCCCGATGCGTTATCCTCTGCCCCATTGTAAATATTGTCTCCATCAATGGGATTGCCGATTCCCAAATGGTCGTGGTGTGCGGTATAAACAATTACTTCTTCTTTTCGTTTTGGGTCGCTTCCTTCCAGCATTCCAATTACGTTGTGAGCCTCCAGTGGTCGCACCTGGGCAATGAGTTTTCCTTCCATCACTAAGGGAAGTTCCATCGCGCGGAAACCGCGTATCTTTGCCTTCTCAAACAGTGTCTTCAGATCCGTTCCCGAAGCGCTGGCAAGCTTCCCTGCCATATCTTCTGAGATCCAACCGGCCATAGGCACCGCATATTCACCGGGCGTATTCTCCAGATATGCTTGTTCTCCGGAATTGGAATTCCGTACAACGCCCCAACCGTATGCCGCCATCGCGGTATTGTGAATGAGAAGAATCCCGGCGGCTCCCTGACGCGCAGCTTCTTCAAACTTATACGTCCAACGGCCGTAATAGGTCATCGCTTTTCCACCAAAAACTTTTGGATCTTCCGAAGGCGGATCATTCACGAGACACAGCAACACCTTTCCTTTGACATTCACACCCTGAAAATCATTCCACTGAAATTCCGGGGCCGATATCCCGTAGCCTACAAAAACAATGGGAGCCTTGATGGTTTCTTCTTTTTTCAACGTGAGTGCGTTGGCAACAAAATCATCAAGATACCGAAGTTTGATCGGTATTCCTTTTTGTGGAACAACGGTCAGCGTAGTTTCCGCCTGGGTCGTCAATCCAATGAGTGGGACTTTCTGCAGAAATGTTCCGTTGTCACCTAACGGTTTCAGGCCGGCCATTTCAAATTGTGACGCAATGTATTCTTCACCGATGCGTCCGCCCCGCGCCCCTGTTCCACGGCCCTCCAGCAAATCGCTGGCAAGAAATTTCAAATCTGCGCGCATACGCTCGATTTGAAAACGGCCGGCAACTTCTTTTGCTCCAGCAGGCACAACTGAATCCGCGCCAGCAAGTGTAAATAAATCCAGAAGAAGTATAAGGAGTACAAAGTTCATTATTTTCATGGAGTTCTCCAAATAGAATTAAGTCCCTACTACAAAATTAAGCAGGACAGGCGCATCGCTGGCAATGAGGGCATACATACGATGGCGTTTCGGTTTCACACAAACACCATACGCTATCGCCCAGGTCAAATGGCTGCTGGCAATGAACACAAATCAGGGTAGGATTCGTGGTTTGAAAAATTTTTGTGCCGCATACCTCACAGTAGGCGACATCATTCGGATTCTGATGACCGCAACTACATTCCATTTCCCCTCGTTAAAACATTAATTTTAGCACAGTAGTCACTATGATAAACTGTTTGCCTATGCCACTCTTCATCCGATTAGCACGACTTACAGAAAAAGCGAATCAAAATCTCAAGAATATGGACCAGATGCTTGATGAAGCGAACAAAATCATCGAAGACAATGGTGCACGAATTCTTCAAGCGTATGTGATTCTTGGAGAATATGATGTGGTGACGATCATGGACGCTCCGGATGAAAAAACCGCCGCCAAGATCGGGGCCCTGATAGCCACCAGGGGTAGTTTTCGTGCAGAAACTCTCCCGGCTATCCCTGTTGAAGACTTCATCAAGAGCATTAAAGGAAACGAGTAGCCGGTTCAAGTTGCGCAGGCTGAAGCCTGCTTTCTCTGATGCCGGCAAAAAGTCGGCGCTCCATTGCAAAACCGCTACAAACAAAGCTCGTTTTATGGTAAGTATAACGTCATGAAAAAAGAATACTTTTCCTGGCACAGTCCTGTTTTAGGCCTGACCATGCCCCTTGTTTGTTATGGCTGGTACGGGCAACCCATCTTAATGTTTCCAACGGCGGCGGCAGATTGCGAAGAATACGAACGTTTCCACCTCATTGATGCAGTCGCACATCATCTCGAGGCAGGAAAAGTAAAGCTGTATTCTGTCGATAGCATCAATCGTCATAGCTGGATGAACGACAAAGTGCCCCCGGCGGAAAGGGGCCGAAGACAGGCTTTATACGATTCCTACATTTATCAGGAAGTTGGACCTTTCATCGAAGATCATTGCAAAACGCCTGGTATCGGAATCGGCACGACGGGAGCAAGCTTCGGAGCATTTCACGCACTCAATACGCTTTTAAAACATCCGGATCGATATCGAACGACTATTGCCATGAGCGGATCCTATGATGTGAGAAGTTTTGCGGACGGTTATTACGACGAAAATGTATACTTCAACCCCCCTGGCGATTACATGCCCAATCTGGAAGATCACGATTTGCTGGAACGAATTCGCAAATGCGATATTCATATTATTACCGGACAGGGCTCCTGGGAAAAACCGGAAAGTTCCAAAAGAATGTCCGGAACTCTTTCCTCAAAAGGCATCCCGCACGAATTAGATCTCTGGGGATACGATTGGCCGCATGACTGGCCTACGTGGCGTGTCATGCTGGACGTCTACTTTCGAAAACTTTTCTACTAGCCACTACTAACCAGTCACTGGTCACTTTACGACGAAGGAGTAACATGACGGCACCATTGAAGATTGGAATTCTTACCGGAATGGAGTGGTCCTGGCCACCCGCTTTTATCGATGAAGTCGCTTCACGCGACGAAGGAGTCATCGCTGAATTTATAAAACTCGGCGGGACAGAAATGGATGCTCCGGTTCCTTACCGCGTGATTGTGGACCGCATCTCTCACGAAATTCCGTACTACCGTTCCTATTTGAAGAACGCAGTTCTTCAAGGCGTCATGGTGATCAACGATCCTTTTATGTGGAGCTCCGACGATAAGTTCTTTGGCGCCTCTTTGATCTCCAAACTCGGATGCGCATCACCAAAGACAATGGTGCTTCCCAACAAGGATTACATTCCGGGAATCGACAGGAATAAGAGTCTGAAGAATCTGAACTATCCGCTGGACTGGAAAGAAATCGTGAACTACGTCGGGCTGCCTCTCATTCTGAAGGACGCTCACGGCGGCGGGTGGAAAGAAGTGTACGTTTGCAATTCTCTTGACGAATTAATAGACCGTTATGATCACAGTGGACTGCTCACAATGATCGTCCAGGAATTCATTCAGTGGGATCATTTCGTCCGGTGTGTTTGTTTGGGACGTGAAGAGATCCTTCCGATCAAATACGATCCGAAAGAACGTAAATATCATGTGGAACATGACAACATGTCCCCGAAGTGGGAGGTCTCGTTGTTGCTGATGCGCGGAAAATTTGCCGCGCTCTGGGATATGACATGAACACGATTGAATTTGCGATCCGTGGCGGTATTCCCTACGCCATCGATTTCATGAATCCGGCTCCGGATTTTGACATCTACTCGCTTACTCCTTTCTATTTTGATTGGGTTGTAAAAAAGATGGCAGACCTGTGTATCCGTCTGACAAAAAACGACCAGCATTCGGGAGAACGTTATGTATGGTACAAAATGGCACATGGGAAGGAATGAAAAAGGAAGCGGTCGACTATTATCATAGTCTGCTCAACGATCAGACCGCAGCCGACACGCAGACAACCTTAGACGAATTACTTCTGGGCAAGAAACTTTATTTTGGAGGCCGCCCGGTCTGCACAGTGCTCCGTCCACATTTCTACACGCCCGATCAATTCGAGTATTTGAAACTGGAAACCGAAATTTTATTGAAAGCGTTCTCAAAAGCCCACAACGCGGCGATGGAAAATCAGCAACTCAGGGAACAATTTTTCCTCAGGCCATGGGAAGAGGAAATGATGCAATGGCACCCACCCGAACAGACACCCTGGAGCACTTCGCGTTTGGATTCCTTCTTCAGTCTGGACCATGGAACCCTGCAATTTGTGGAGTACAACGCGGAAACTCCCGCAGGAATGGGGTATGAGGATGTCCTTGCTGAAGCATTTCTGGAATTGCCCTTGATGAAAATGTTTCAGGAAAAATTTTCCACACGGCCACTGACTGTTCGGCATCATTTGTTTGATGCATTAATGGAAACATATGCTCAATGGGTAGGCCACAAGCCCGAACATAAGCCCAACATCGCAATTGCAGATTGGGATGATGTTCCCACAAAAAATGAACACCATTTCCTGAAAGAGTGGTTCGAAGCTCATGGCGCCCCTTCGGTTCTTGTGAATCCCAGCCATCTGGAATACAGGAACGGCAAGTTGTGGGCGGGTGACTTTCGAATCGACATGATTTACAAACGGGTACTCGCGTTGGAGCTGTACGAACAACTCGGTCCTGACAATGCAGTGTTTCAAGCGGTTCGTGACCGGGCTGTTTGTATTTCAAATTCTTTCCAGGCCCTACTGCTTTACAAGAAATGCAGCCTTGCTTTCTTGAGCGATGAAACCAATCGCAACCTTTTTACGGCGCAGGAAGCCAAAGCAATCGCTGAACACATTCCCTGGACTCGCAATGTTTCGGATCGAAAAACTCAATACAAAGGACAGACGACCGATTTGCTGCAAATCATCGCTGACAATCGTGAATCGCTCGTGTTAAAACCGAACGATGCCTACGGCGGAAAAGGAGTGGTCCTGGGATGGGATGTGGATCAGCAGGAGTGGGAACGAGCCATCAAACTTGCTTTGACCGAACCGTACGTCGTTCAGGAAAAGGTCAATATCGCCAGCGAGTATTTCCCCTATTTTTCGGATGGACATCTTCGAAAAAACAAGTTGTTTGTAGACGCAGATCCTTTTATCTTTATGGGCTCCGTGACTCATGGTGTGCTGACACGCCTCTCCTCAGCCGCATTATTGAATGTCACCGCAGGCCACGGATCTACTGTACCCAGCTTTATTGTTGAGAAAGTCTAAATCGTTATGGAGGGCGGGCCTCCGTGCCCGCCGACTAGATGCCCATAAGTGGCGGGCAGGGACGCCCGCCCTCCGTGGGTAAGGAAGGAATTATGAGACGCACAAAAACTCTTTTGCTACTTCTTACTCTACTTTTTGTTTCCGTTGCCCAGGCAAAGGAACTGCCGGTTCCACAAGCAGCGGTAAAGCCACAAGCGGCGAGCATTCACGGCGAAGAACGTGTCGATCCCTATCACTGGCTTCGTGAAAAAGAAAATCCCGCTGTTGTGAACTATTTGAAAGCTGAAAATGCTTATGCGAACCAGATGATGGCTCACACAAAACCACTCCAGGAAAAGCTGTACAACGAAATGCTTTCCCGGATTAAGGAAACGGATCTTTCTGTTCCTTATCGCTACGGCGATCACTTCTATTATTCGCGAACCGAAAAGGGAAAACAGTATTCCATCTATTGCAGGAAAAAAGGATCGCTTGATGCAACGGAACAAGTGGTGTTGGATTTGAACGTCCTGGCAGAGGGCAAAACATTTATGAGCCTCGGTGAATATGACGTCACTGATGACGGAAACCTCCTGGCATTTTCTACCGACTCAACCGGCTTCCGCGTTTACAATCTTCAAATTAAGGACTTGAGCACCGGTAAGCTTCTCCCGGACCATGCAGAAGATGTAAGTTCTGTTTTTTGGGCAGCGGACAACAAAACACTTTTTTACACCACCAAAGATTCAGCCAAACGATCTTATCGTTTGCACCGGCACGTAATCGGTACCGACAAAACTGATCTGTTATATGAAGAGAAAGATGAGCGTTTTAGCATTTACGGGGGCCGGACACGCAGCCGAGATTACTTGATCTTGCTTTCCGGCAGCCTGACCACATCGGAAGCCCGCGTTTTAAAAGCAAATGATCCCGCAGGCGAATGGAAAATGATCATTCCCAGAAAGCAGGACAGGGAATTCGATTTCGATCAACACGGAGATACTCTTTACATTCGGGTGAACGATACCGGCCGCAATTTCAGGTTGGTGACCGCCCCGATTTCTGATCCACAGGAAAAGAATTGGAAAGAGATCGTTCCGCATCGCGCCGATGTAATGTTGGAAAGCATTGATCTGTTCGCAAACCATTATGTGCTTTCGGAACGAAAAAACGGTCTGCCGCAAATTTGGATTTCCAATTTAGAAACAGGAAAGGGCTACAACGTTGAGTTTCCGGAACCGGCCTACGCAGCTTACGTCTCTTACAATCCCGAATGGAATACATCCTTGCTCCGTTACGGCTATCAATCGATGGTCACACCAAATTCCGTTTTTGATTACGATATGGATTCCAAGAAAAGCGCTCTGCTGAAACAGTACGAAGTCCTCGGAGGGTACGATTCTTCTCAATATGCTTCCGAGCGGCTGTATGCTGTGGCCAAAGACGGAACCAGAATTCCGATCTCCGTGTTGTACAAGAAGGGTTTTGCGAAGAATGGAAAGGCTCCTTTGCATCTGATCGCTTACGGCTCCTATGGCTCCAGCTACCCGGTCTCCTTCGATTCGAATCGGCTGAGTTTGCTGGATCGTGGATTTGCCTTCGCAATAGCCCATATTCGCGGAGGTGGCGAAATGGGAAAAAGCTGGCACGATCAAGGACGCATGCTGAACAAAATGAATACGTTTACAGATTTTATTGCATGCGCAGAACATTTGATTCAAAACAAGTTCACTGCAAAAGAACGTTTGATCATCGAAGGAGGAAGCGCCGGAGGATTGTTGATGGGAGCGGTTACCAACCTTCGTCCGGATCTATTCAAAG
>JBKKAT010000171.1:0-13326 GCA_046714535.1 Acidobacteriota bacterium
CGTGTTTATCCCTGTCCTGTCATCTACGAAGTCCCTGAATTCGATCTCGGAGCTACGCTTGCCGAATCCCTCGCAAAGCCGGTTCCGCTTACCCACCGCAGCTGCGCACAATATTGCTGTGTCGGCCCCGGTAAAGGCAGCTGCACCAACTGAGTAAAAGTTAAAACTTAACTGTTAAAGGTTAAGAGTTAAAGGTTAAAGGTTAGATGTTAAAAGTTAAAAGGTTAAAGGAAGAGTGCACCATTCGTTTAACTTTTAACCTTTAACGTTTAACTCTCAACCTTTAACTTTTGATGAAACTGCTGCTGGCTCTATTCCGCTTCCTCTTTTCGCGGCTTCTGGTTCTTCTTTGCATCGCCGCGCTGGTTGTCCTCACAGCAGTCCTTTCTGACTGGTGGAAGCAGCGAAAAGTAGAGGAAAACCAACTGCAAGTGTTGCAAACGCAACTCGGCGAATTGAACAGAAAAATTCAGGAGCGTCGCGCAGATCTTTCTCTTGAAAAACAATATCTGCGTTTGCGCGATCAAGAACCTTCCCGCTGGACTTCCCCTTTCAAATGGTTGCAGTGGAAAAAAGAAATGGAAATGATCGGCGTTTTGATGGATCAGAAAAATGCCGAACTTCAAAGACTCCGGAAAGAAAAAGAAAAACTGGTTCAGGAAATTCAAATAGCCGGCCGGGCCCTTTATCACACGCAGCAACTTTTCCTGACAACGCTGCGCAAGAGTGTCACGACAATTGTCGTCCTTTGCCTGCTGATTTTTCTGGGACCGCTTTGCTGGAGAGCGTTCTGGTATTTTTGCATTGCCGGACTTGCGAAACATGCATCCCCCGTACGGTTGGAGAAAACTGCGGATTCAGGAAATATTTCAGCAAAGCCATCGCAGAAAAATCTTGCGGTCCTCTTGCAACCGGGAGAAATTCTAGTGACTCGAATGGCCTGGCTACATCAGTACGCTCCGGCAGCCCGGAAAAAAACGCGTTTTCTGCTCAATTGGAACTCCCCCTTCATCAGTTACGCCGCGGGACTGGCCGAGCTGACGGAAGTTACGGTGCCCGCAAATGCCGCACCCACGGAAATCGTTCTCACTTCCGGAGCAAATCCGGATACGTATATTTGTGAAGTACAACTCGAGAACCACCATGGAATTGTGATTTATCCTTCGCAGGTTGTGGCGCTCATGGGAAATCTGGAATTGAAAACGCGCTGGACTCTATGGAATCCACATTCGTGGATTGCCGGACGCCTGCGTTACATTCTGTTCAGCGGTACAGGAAAACTATTCATTCAAGGATTGGGAGGCGTTGATCCCGTGAAAACGAATGGTCAGCCTGTTCGTATGTCCGAATCCATAATGACAGCTTTTGAAACCAGCCTGGCTTTTTCCACAGTGCGAACGGAAACCTTCTGGCCATACTATCGGCGGATGACGCCACTATTCGATTATCAGTTTGAAGGAAATGGATTGATTCTCCGCCAAACGGCCCCGCCTTCAAAAGCATCGGACAGCGCCACAGTTCGCATCTTCGATGCTTTGTTGAATGGAATTGGAAAGCTACTGGGCTTATAAGTGGCCAGACACTAATTGGCGGCTTTTGCAATCTTTACCGGCAGAGTGAAGAAAAAGGTAGAGCCCTGGCCGGGTTGCGATTCGGCCCAGATTTTTCCATCGTGCTGTTCCACAATTTTTTGGCAAAGAGAGAGTCCGATTCCTGTTCCAGGATAACGGCTGCGTTCGTGAAGACGCTGGAAGATTCGAAAGATCCGCTCTTGATCATCAAGAGCAATGCCGATACCGTTATCTTCTACTCCAAACAACCAGTCCTTGTCCTGTTTTTCGGCAAAGATTCGTATCCGGGGATTCTCATCCGGGCGACGAAATTTAATTGCATTGCTAATCAAATTTTGAATCAACATTCGTAGTTGACTTGAATTCGCAATAACAGTGGGCAGAAAACCTGATGTAATCTGCGCTCTCGATTCTTCTATCATCACGCGGAGATCGGTCAACACAGCTTCCAGAATTGTTTTGCAATCGGTCGCCTCATGACCGGTACGATCCGAGTCAAGACGCGTATAAGTGAGCAAATCACGAATTAAAGCTTGCATTCTTTTAGCGCCATCGACCGCGATATCAACGTAACGTAATGCTTTCGGATCCAGCGTCTCCTTGTAATTCTCTTCCAAAAGCTGCAGGTAGCTGTAAATCATTCGCAACGGCTCCTGAAGATCATGGGATGCCGTAAAGGCAAACTGTTCCAGATTTTTGAACTGAGTTATATCCCGAATTATGGTGTAACCACCAATGATCATTCCGCCGGCATCCACTAAAGGCAAATGATGGCCTTCATAAAATCTTGAACCGGCGGGCGCCTCAAACGAATGCCGGAAATCAGATAATTCGCCCTTGAGAACTCTTTCGAGTTTTTTGTCTTGCCCCGTTTCCCGAAGAAGAGGAAACAAATCAAACAAATTTTGATCCAGCACATCTTTAGCGAGTTTTCCGAAAATTTTTTCCATAGTGGTGTTCCAGAAATCAATCCTGTAAGAAGTACTGAACGCCATGACACCGTCCGGATTGTGCTGGATTATAGAGAGCGCCAGTTCGGTTGAAGTCATCTTTGCTTGTGTAGGGAGAGTATAACACCTGGCCACAAGAGCAAATGAGGCCGGGTTAATTAAAGCTTGCGAGGCGAACGGGATAACGTCTGGCTCCCCATTTGCCTGGAGGTCCATCAAATCTGCCGGGACACAGAGTACCGCAAATCAAACAATGACCATCGGGCGATACCTTCCAGGCGGTCAGCTCATACCAGTCCCTTCCAATGATTTTCGTTCCACAACCATGACAGTATGTGCTGCTCCCCTCTTCATCATGAACATTTCCCGTGTACACGTATCGAAGACCATTCTTCAAAGCGATTTTACGCGCTCGAGTCAGAGTGAAGGGAGGCGTCGGATCCTTCTGGAGCATCCTGTAGTCAGGGTGAAAAGCGGTGAAGTGAAGAGGAACATCGGGACCAATGTTTTCCATCACCCACTGCGTCATGTTTTCAATCTCTTCTTCTGAATCATTTTCACCGGGGATCAAAAGCGTTGTAATTTCAAACCAGACATTTGTCTGATGTTTTAGATAGACCAGCGTTTCGAGAACCGGCTGCAAATGGCCCGCACAAATTTTGCTGTAAAAACGTTCCGTAAATCCCTTCAGATCGACGTTTGCAGCATCCATGTATTTATAGAGCTCTACCCGTGGGGCATCGCAGATATATCCTGCCGTTACAGCAACTGCTTTGATTCCGACTTCATGGCAGGCCTGTGCCACATCGATCGCATACTCCAGAAAAATGACCGGGTCGTTATACGTGAAAGCAACGGAGCGGCAACCAAGTTGCACGGCTGCAGAAGCAATTTTTTCGGGCGAGGCGGCATCGGCCAATGTATCAGTTTCGCGGGATTTGCTGATATCCCAGTTCTGACAGAATTGGCAGGAGAGGTTGCATCCTGCCGTTCCAAAAGAAAGGATCGGCGTGCCGGGCAGGAAATGATTCAGCGGCTTCTTTTCAACGGGATCGATACAGAAACCGCTTGACCGGCCGTAAGTGGTCAAGACGATCTGATCATTTTCGCGCGCGCGAACAAAACAGAGTCCTCGTTGACCTTCATTCAGTTTGCAAAAGCGGGGACAGGTATCGCACTGAATACGCCCATCCTCCAGGGCATGCCAGTATTGCGTCGGTACGGTGTTGGAATCCATTGTCTTGAATTTAAGAGTAAAAGTTAAGGGTTAAAAGTCAAATCACCTCCCTTTTAACTTTTAACCTTTGACCTTTATCCTTTTTTTGCGAATATTGTTGTAAGAAAATGTCCATGATGAATCGAAGAGAGTTGCTTCAGGCGGTTCTGGCAAATACTACGATGCTATTAGCGCGGGCTGCCTCTGCAGATGTCAAGAAATACCCTTCTCCGGAATACGTAAATATTTCGCACAGCAAGCCGGATTGGAAAGGAATCAGCAAAGGAATGGAATTCACGCGAATAGATGTCTGGAGGAAAAAAGAGCTCATCGACGTCCTGGCTGTGATCCGAATCGATCCGCGAGTCAATCGAATCCGGGTTTTAAATTCCTACGAAGAGGACAAAACGATTGCGCGCACAATTGAAGACTGGCAAAAACACACGGGCGCCATCGCGATGACCAACAGCGCGCAATACATGGCGGATCCATACTACATGCCATGCGCTCTGATCATTTGCGACGGCAAGTTGAAAGGTCCAAAATCCAATGCCAGTGTTCGTGGAATGCTGGTGGCGGAACCTGTAAAAAAGAATTTGCCGGTAGCTGACCTATTGGATTTTGAATACGATCGCTACACACCGGGGACTTACCTGCAAGGTGTTCAGCATTGGCCTATCCTTCTGGACCGGAACGGTAAGATCAAAGTAAAAAAGACCGGCTGGCAAGCTAACCGCACGATTGTGGCAAAAGATTTCGATGAAAAGATTCTCCTGATCACTTCAGAAGGAAATTTCTTTACCCTTTACAATCTCGGTCTGTTTTTGAAGGAGAGTAACGCGAGGCCGGACCGGGGCTTACGAATTCATACAGCCATGAATCTGGATGGTGGTTCCGAAGCAAATATGGTGGTAAAAGCAGGCGATTTTTCTTATGTACGATACGGTCCATTCGAAGCGCAAAAAAAACCAGCATTCAGCCTGTTTAATTGGAAGATAAAAATTCCCGGCGCCATTGGTGTTTTCGCGAGATAATTTTGAACAGAAGGCCGCAAAGAAAAAACAAATGGTTTATCTTTTGCGAGCTTCTGTTCAAGCTTGTTCCGCGGCTTGAATAATTTTCAGGAAGGAATCGGCCTTCAAGCTCGCGCCACCCACGAGCGCGCCATCAATATCTTCTTCATTGATGAACGAGCCGATGTTATCCGCTGTAACGCTTCCCCCGTATTGAATTCGGGTCTGTTCTGCAATCTTGGAACTGAACATTTCTGTAAGAAGGGAGCGTAGATAAGTATGAACTTCCAGCGCATCCGCGGGTGTAGCCGCGCGGCCTGTGCCCATTGCCCATACAGGTTCATAGGCAATCGTGAATTCTTTCATATGTTCGGAGGTAAACCCGGCCAGACCGTTCCGGATCTGGTATTCAACCACGCCGAGAGTTTGCCCACGTTCGCGGTTTTCCAATGATTCACCGACACACAGGATCGGGTGGATTTGATGGTCAAACGCTGCTTGAAGCTTGCGGTTGATCTCCTGGTTCGATTCACGGAAGTATTGCCGTCTCTCCGAGTGCCCGATGATCACATAGCTGCAATTGAGGTCTTTCAGCATCAACGGCGAAATTTCCCCCGTAAATGCCCCCTTATCTTCCCAATACAAGTTCTGGGCACCGAGCTTTATCTTCGAATTCTGTAGTAGCTCCGAAGTAAGCTGCAGAGTCGTGAAGGGAGGAGCGACCATGATCGTTGTTTTTTCGATTGCCGTAATATCTTGCAGCAAAGCCTGCAAGAGAGTTGTGGCTTCAGCGCGGGTAGTATTCATTTTCCAGTTGCCCGCTATAAACTTGTTACGCATCGTCCTGTTTCGCTCTACACTTTAGCGCGTTGTTAATACAGCAATTCCGGGGAGCTCTTTGCCGGTCAAAAATTCCAGGCTCGCCCCGCCACCGGTAGAGATATGAGTCATTTTATCCGCAACGCCACATTTTTCAACAGCAGAAACCGAATCGCCGCCGCCAATAACCGTCATTGCATCCAGCGAAGCGAGAGCGTGAGCAATCGCATTCGTCCCTTCAGCAAACTCTTCAATCTCGAACATTCCCATTGGTCCATTCCAAAACACCATTTTTGCATCCCGCAAAATGGCGGAATATTTCTCGCGGGTTTCCGGTCCGATGTCGAGGCCCATCCAATCTCCCAAATCTTCTCCGGTGCGCACCACGCGCGTTGGAACGCCCCCTTTCGGTTCGGGCGCCGCAAGGGAATCGACCGGCAGTTCCAATTTGTCATTGGCCAGAAGCTCCTTTGCGAGATCCAGCTTGTCGATCTCGCAGAGAGATTTGCCGATGCTCTCGCCCTTTGCTTTCAGAAACGTGTACGCCATGGCTCCACCGATTAGGAGACGATCCACACGAGACAGCAGACTTCGCACGACTTCGATCTTGTCTGAAATTTTTGCGCCACCCAGGATCGCAATGTAAGGGCGGTCTGGATCCTGCATGAGTTTACCAAGATATTGAAGTTCTTTTTCGATCAAAAAACCGGCAGCGCGCCGCTGGAAATGCAGCGCCACCCCAACCATTGAGGCATCCGCGCGATGGGAAGTTCCAAATGCATCGTTTACATATTCATCGGCGAGCTGTGCCAGCTGCTTTGAAAATTCCGGATCCCCTTTCTTTTCGCCCGGGTGAAATCGCAAGTTCTCCAACAACAGTATTTCCTTTTCGCCAAGATCTTTTGACAGCTCTTGAGACTCGGGCCCTACAATATCGTTCCCCAGTTTTATCGGGAGACCGAGCAATTCACCGAGTCGTTTCGCGACAGGCTTCAAACTGTACTTTTCTTCCGGTTTGTCTTTGGGGCGTCCCAGATGCGAAGCAAGGATCACGCGCGCGCGTTGATCGAGTGCGTACCGGATGGTGGGAAGAGAAGCTTGAATCCGGGTGTCGTCTTCAATTTCATTCTGGTCGTTCAAAGGAACATTGAAGTCTACACGAACAAAAACTCGCTTGCCCTTTAGATCAAGATCACGGATTGTCAGTTTGTTCATAGAGAACGCGCAACCAGCTTGATCAAATCACGCAAACGGCAGGAGTAGCCCCATTCGTTATCGTACCACGCCAGAACCTTTGCGAAGTTGCCATCCATCACCGCCGTGTAAGGACCATCAACGATGGAAGAATGTGGATTTCCACGGAAATCAATCGACACCAGTTCATCCTCTGTGTAATCCAGAATGTTTTTCATCCAGGATCCCGCTGCTTCGCGAAAAGCGCTGTTGATCTCCGCATCTGTCACAGTCTTTTTCAATTCCATCACAAAATCGGTGAGAGAAACATTCGGAGTTGGAACACGAACGGAGATTCCATCCAGCTTTCCTTTTAAGTCAGGAAGCACTTCGCCGACGGCCGAGGCAGCGCCTGTGGTTGTTGGAATCATGGAAAGAGCGGCTGCACGCGCCCTGCGAAGATCTTTGTGCGGAAGGTCGAGAAGTTTTTGATCATTGGTATAGGAATGAATGGTCGTCATGTAACCTCTGACAATCCCGAATTTCACATGCAGAACCTTCGCAACCGTAGCAAGACAATTCGTGGTGCAGGAAGCATTCGAAATGACGTGATGTTTGGATGGGTCGTACATGTCCTCATTTACACCGAGGCAGACCGTGACGTCTGGCTCTGTTGCGGGCGCTGAGATAAGGACCTTCTTCGCTCCCCCTTCCAGATGTTTTGCCGCGTCGGACCGTTTTGTGAAAAGTCCGGTGCTTTCTACAACAATGTCCACACCCAGATCTTTCCATGGCAATTTCGCCGGATCTTTTTCCGAGTAAACGACGATCTCATCTTCGTTAACAATGATTGATTTTTCTTTCGAACTAATTTTTTGTTGAAGATATCCCAGAACCGAATCGTATTTCAGCAGATGAGCAAGAGTTTTGGTATCGGTAATATCATTTACCGCGACAAAATCAAAATCCTTTTCACCCATTGAGCATCTCAGTAAGTTCCGACCAATGCGGCCAAATCCATTGATACCTATCTTGATTGCCATAAGGTTCCTCCCTTGTTTGGAACACTTAGTATAAAAAAACAATACAGCCAAGTAAATTCGTTCCGTTCACAAACCCCGCCAACTGTTATGGAGCGCCGGCGTCCTCGCCGGCATATGGAGCGCTGGCCTCTGGCCGGCATTATGGACCGCAGGCGTCCCGCCTGCAGGACTATAATAAATCCATGACCACAGCACTCTTCTTTCATGATTCCTTCCTACGTCATGATACCGGACCATTTCATCCCGAGAACCCTCAACGATTAACGGCGATCCTCAACGGACTGAAAAAAACGGGCCTCTGGGAAAAACTGAAACATGTGAGCCCGGAACCGGCGAAAGAAGAGGATATCCTGCTGTGCCATCCAAAGAAGCATCTGGAGTTTATACAGGAATGTTCGCGACGCGGTTCGTATCAGATTGATCCGGACACCCACGTTTCAGAGCATTCGTATGAAGCGGCTATGCGCGCTGCCGGCGCAGCGGTCGAGGCGGTGAATGGCATCCTGGACGGCGCGTTTACCAACGCTTTTGCCGCAGTTCGTCCACCCGGACATCACGCAACTCCCGATCGAGCGATGGGCTTTTGCCTCTTCAACAACATCGCGATTGCCGCCCGGCATGCAGTGCGCAACCGGGGATTGCAACGTGTCCTGATCATGGACTGGGATGTACACCATGGGAACGGATCGCAGGATATTTTTTATAACGATGCTTCCGTCATTTACATTTCTTTACACAAAAAGCATCACTATCCCGGAACAGGATGGGAAGAGGAAACGGGTGAGGGTGGAGCGCAAGGAACAAAAATGAATATTCCCCTGGCAGGCATTCCCGGTCCGGAAATTTACGAAGAGCGTTTCCGAAGCGCCTTAAAACGTGCACAAAATTTCCGGCCCGAATTTATTTTTATTTCCTGCGGCTTCGATGCGCACGAAAACGATCCATTGGGAAATCTTGGATTGAAGAATGAAACCTACGGGCGTTTAACGGAATATTTGATTGATTTTGCGGCAGAATTCGGGCATGAAAGAGTTTTCTCCATTCTCGAAGGTGGATACGATTACCCGGCGCTGGCCGCCTCCGGAGCCGCTCACGTGGAACGTCTGGTGAATTATCGTTCTGCTCATGATTAGTCACCGCAAATTGCAACCCGTGCTCGATCAGCTGTATGAATCGTATCTCGCCGATTTTAAACGGTCCCCCGAAGAATTTTTCAAAGGTCGAATGGATCCGCTGGCTTTTGCTCACCGCTATTCGCGTTTTCATGATATTGAAGCCGCTGCGTTTTTATCTTCAACCTTCGCCTATGGAAATGTCCGAAGCTTATGCGGATTTATTGAGAAGTTGCTGAACCTGCTTCAGCCTTCCCCTTACGATTTCTTGAAGCAAGGGCCGGATGCTCTGGAAGCGCTGACTCCCTATGCGCCCTACTACCGCCTGCATAAAACCGACGAGATCCTGAGTTTCCTCTCCCTCATGGCCCGTATCTATCAGAACCACGGATCCCTCTATGAGGTTTTTATTTCATCATACGATGATCATAATACTATGGCCGATTCTATTTCCCGTTTCGTCGCGCGTTTGTATGAGATTCAAGGAATGCCCATTCCCTTTTTACTCCCCTCTCCGGAGAGCGGAAGTCCTTGCAAACGCTTGAATCTTTTTTTCCGGTGGATGGTTCGCAACGATGGACTGGATCTGGGCATCTGGAAAGATGTATCGCCTGCAGATCTCATCATTCCGCTCGATACGCATATCGGGAGAGTCGCTTTCCGTCTGGGTTGGATCCAAACGCCTTCCCTGAGCTGGAAAAAGGCGGAGCAAGTCACCAGGGTTTTACGTGGCTACCATCCGCAGGATCCTATCCGCTATGACTTTTCGCTATGCCATGAATCGATGGCGCAGAGTGAGTGGTTGCAGAAAGTTGTTGCTCGCGGCAGCCAAAAACCGCGCATCCGGAATTAGTTTGAAAACAATCCAGATGATAGGGTGCATTGCATTGGAAGCAGCGTACGGTGGCTGTGCTTGATTCCAACCATTCTCTGCAATAAGCACATCGCTGGTCGCCAATGAGCGGGTTCAGTGGGAAATTCGACAGGTTTTTCAACGAGCTTTTCTGCGCACTGGATCCATGCGATCATCCGGTCATGTGAAACCTCTCCAAAACGGATCTGCCTTTTCCATATTGTTGTTTTGTGAGGATATTCCTTATGAATTCGGAGACCTACCAGAACGTTTCGGTCGACTTCCAAGAACAAATGTCTTTCCGGTAAAAGACAAACCAGGCGGCGCGAATTGAATTTGTAAAATACTCCTCCGTAGCGGGCCGCAAGATTTTTCAATACGTATTCACATGCATCAAAACAACCTTGCGGCTCGGAGGTGTATCGATCGAATAAAAAACTGATGAAGGCAAAAACTAACTTAAATGGAAGAGCAACAAAAAGCAGGAAGAGCGGCGCCATGACCAGACCAAGGATGTATAAGGAAAATAAGTCGAATGTGGGGAAGGGATACCAACAATGTGATGAAATTTCCATAGGGTCCTAAATGAAATGGACCCGTGGATGAAGGAAAAGTTCCGGAGGAGCAGGCTGGAAGCCTGCGGTCCATAATGCCGGCGAGGACGCCGGCGCTCCATAAGCCTGCGCTCCCCTATTTATAGTCGTAGAAGCCTTTGCCTGATTTGCGCCCCAGATGACCGGCTTCCACCTTTTTCTTCAACAGCGGACAGGGGCGGTATTTGGAATCAGAAAAGCCTTCGTACAACACGTTCATGATGGCAAGGCACACATCGAGACCGATGAAGTCTGCGAGTTCGAGTGGTCCCATGGGATGATTCATCCCCAGCTTCATCACCTGATCGATCGATTCCCGTGTGCCGACTCCTTCCCATAATGTGTAGATCGCCTCATTGATCATAGGCATCAGCACGCGGTTCGAAATGAAACCGGGATAATCATTTGCTTCGATCGGAGTTTTTCCAATACGAGTCGAAACTTCGGCGGTCGTGTTGTATGTTTCGTCGCTGGTCACGTGGCCACGAATGATTTCCACCAGCGGCATCAGCGGAACAGGATTCATGAAATGCATACCGATGCAGCGGTCCGCTTTTTTTGTTGCTGCTGCAATTTTTGTGATCGAAAGTGAAGAGCTATTTGTGGCCAGGATTACGCTGGATGCGGTGATTTGATCGAGATCGCGAAACAGGCCGGTCTTGGCCTCCATGTTTTCGAAGATAGCTTCTACAACGAATTCTGTTTCTGCCAGTTCTTGCAGGCTGACGCACCACCTAATCCGTTGCACTGCCTCTTCCGCTTCAGTGGGTGTGATCTGTTGCTTCTCTGCCCTTTTCCGGATGAACTTTTCAATGTTGGTTCGCGCTTTTTCGCGGGTCGGCTCATAACTTTCAAAGGCAAGGACCTCGAAGCCCTTTTCTGCAAAAGTTTGAATGATTCCGGCGCCCATTGTTCCGGAACCCACGATACCAATCTTTTTCATATTGGAAGAGGAAAAGACTCACTCCACGGGAACGAGTTTGTCGTAAAGTGTATCTCGTTCTACGGGAATAAATCCGGCTTCCCGGATCATTCGAACCAGTTCTGACCGGGAAAGAGCCTGGGGAGTCTGCGCACCGGCTGCGTGCGTAATTTTTTCTTCTACGACCGTGCCATCGATATCATCGGCTCCAAACATCAAAGACATCTGGGCCATCTTCATCCCAACCATAATCCAGTAGGACTTGATGTGCGGGAAATTATCCAGGAGAAGGCGTGAAATGGCGATGTTTTTCAGATCATCGAATCCGGTTGTTTCCGGCAAGTAATCCAGGGGAGTGTTTGCAGAGTGGAAAGCAAGTGGAATAAAAGTTTTGAAGCCACCCGTTTCATCCTGCAGATCGCGCAGGGCGAGCATGTGATCGACCCGCTCCTCATACGTTTCGACATGACCATAAAGCATTGTGGCATTGGAATGTAGATCCATGCGATGAGCGATGCGGACGATCTCGAGCCATCTTTCCCCGGAAATCTTTCCTTTGCAAATAATTTCGCGAACTCTGTCCGCAAATATTTCTGCGCCACCACCCGGCATGCTGTCGAGCCCGGCATCTTTCAATCGCTGAAGAGTTTCCTCGATGCTGATGTTATCCAGATCCGCGAAGAATTGAATCTCCACGGCGGTAAATGCTTTCAAATGAATATGAGGCAAACGCTGTTTCAAGCCGCGCAACATATCCAGGTAATATTGAAAAGGAAGATCGGGATGCAATCCACCAACGATGTGGAATTCCGTGGCCCCCTGCGCAGCCCCTTCTTCAGCGCGACGGTAGATTTCTTCGAGTGAAAAAGTGTACGCCTCCGGCGACCGAATGTTTTTTCCGAACGCGCAAAGACCACACTTCAAAACGCAAACATTCGTAGGTTCGATGTGCCTGTTTACATTGAAGTATGCATTTTTGCCGTGAAGTTTTTCTCGAACAAAGTTGCCTAATCTGCCAATCACCAGCAGGTCATTCGACTCATAGAGTCGAATTCCGTCCTCACGATCGAGACGCACGCCCTGGTACACTTTTGCCGCAATATCGGCCAGCCTGGAGTTTCCCGCGTAACTTTGTGTAAGCATAAGAGATGAAATTATATTGAAGTCATGAGTTATGAGCAATGAGCAACGAGACCCAGGATCGAGCGCTTCTCCTTACTCATCACTCATGCCTTTCGCACTCATAAGTATAAGTCCAGGCTGCAAAAAATGAGCAGCAAAACACTGATCAGACCATTTACCGTAAAGAACGCCTCGTTGACGCGTGTTAAATCATCGGAGGCAACGAGAGTATGCTCATAGAAAAGAAGGCCGGCAACGAGGGTGATTCCCGCGTAATACCACATTCCCAGACCGGTCTGGTAACCAAAGATGGCAAGCAAAACGACCGTTAAAACATGGCAGAGCCGTGAAATATTTAATGCCGTTTTGATCCCGAATTTTGAGGGGATGGAATGAAGCTTTTGGGTGCGATCAAACTCCGCATCCTGACACGAATAGATCAGATCGAAACCGGCGGTCCAAAACAGTATTGCCAGACTTAACCAGAGAGGCAATAAGTCCAGCGATCCGCGCACTGCGACCCAGGCGCCTGCGGGAGCAACACCGAGAGCGAGTCCGATGAACCAGTGACTGAGAGCGGTGAAACGCTTGGTAAAGGAGTAAAAGAAAATAATTGCCAGAGCCAGGGGAGATAACAGAAAAGACAGTCTGTTCAACTGAAATGCCGCAAAAATAAACAATCCGGAACAGACTATGGTGAAGAAAAGAACGAAGCGAGTAGAAAGAACTCCGGAAGGCAGCGCCCAGTTCTTAGTGCGGGGATTCAAGCGGTCAAATTTGTAATCCGCCAAACGGTTAAAAGCCATCGCGCAGGAGCGAGCCGCGACCATCGCGATTAGAATCCAGAAAAGAATTCGTGATGAGGGAAGCCCATTAGCCGCTACTAATGCGCTAATAATCGCAAAAGGGAGAGCAAAAACAGAATGCTCAACCTTGATC
>JBKKAT010000172.1:0-4534 GCA_046714535.1 Acidobacteriota bacterium
GACCAGAAGGGCGGATCGTGAACAAAGTCCTGGTTGAGCAAGGTCTCGACATCGCAAAAGAATACTATCTGGGAATCGTTTTAGACCGCCAGGCTTCTCTGCCGGTTGTCATGGCAAGCGCAGAGGGCGGGATGGACATTGAAACACTGGCAAAAGAAAGGCCCGAAGCGCTCATTCGATTTCATGTGCGAAACCGGGAGATTCAACCGCATCAAGCGCGTCGTTTTGCTCATGGGATTGGAATTCCGGCCGACAGCATTCCGAAAGCGATGCAATTTCTTACGCAGTTATTCAAGCTTCTCATTGAAAAGGATGCGACCCTCGCTGAAATCAACCCGCTGCTGTTAACCAAACAAGGGGATGTACTGGCATTGGACGCAAAAATTAACTTCGACGATAACGCGCTGTTTAAACATCCGGAGATCCTTGCTTTGCGCGATATCAGCGAGGAAGATCCTTTTGAAGTAGAAGCATCCAGGTACGGTTTGAATTACGTCAAACTCGAAGGAACGGTTGGCTGCATGGTGAATGGGGCAGGTCTGGCTATGGCTACCATGGATATCATTAAACTCGCCGGTGGGCAACCTGCAAACTTTCTGGACGTAGGTGGTGGCGCGAAAAAAGACCAGATCGTCAATGCCTTCCGGATACTCACTTCCGATCCGGATGTCAAGGCGGTGCTGATCAATATCTTCGGTGGAATTTTGCGTTGCGATGTTCTCGCGCAGGGAGTCGTCGATGCGGCTTCGGAATTGAATCTGAAACTGCCTGTTGTGGTGCGAATGGAAGGCACGAATGTGGAAAAGGGCAGAGAGATTCTGCTGAACTCCGGTTTAAAGTTTACGGTTGCGGACAGCATGAAAGATGCGGCCGAAAAAGTTGTGGCCCTGGCGAGGTAAGGAAGAATGAGCGTACTGGTTGACGAAGAATCAAGGATCATCGTTCAGGGAATTACCGGTAAAGAAGGAAAGTTTCATGCCTATCATTGCATGAACTACGCATCTACTAATATTGTAGGAGGCGTCACGCCCGGCAAAGGCGGAACCATGTTCAGCGAGGTTCCGCCCGGTAAACAGCCGGTTCCGGTTTTTAATACGGTTGCGGAAGCGGTTCAGAAGCAGGGCGCGAACGTTTCTGTGATTTTTGTCCCTCCACCCTACGCCGCTGACGCTATCCTGGAATCGATTGATGCGGGTATAGAACTGATCATCGCAATTACGGAAGGAATTCCGGTCAATGACATGGTTCAGGTCAAACGGATTTTGCGAGAATCGGAAAAATCCCGCCTTATCGGGCCGAATTGTCCCGGAATTATTTCGCCGGGAAAATGCAAAATTGGAATCATGCCAGGTTTCATTCATAAGCCGGGAAATGTCGGTGTTGTCAGCCGAAGTGGAACTCTAACCTATGAAGCGGTCTGGCAACTCACGGGCCTCGGCATGGGACAGTCCACCTGTATTGGAATCGGTGGAGACCCGGTAAATGGCACGAACTTTATCGATGCACTGCAACTATTTCAGGCCGATCCGGAAACAAATGCAATTGTTATGATTGGTGAAATTGGTGGAACCGCGGAAGAAAGCGCAGCCGAATACATTCGAAAAAATGTTTCCAAACCGGTGGTTTCTTTTATCGCCGGGATGACGGCCCCTGCAGACAAGAGAATGGGACACGCAGGCGCAATTGTTTCCGGTGGTACCGGCACGGCTGCCTCGAAGATCGCAGCACTGGAAGATGCAGGCGTCCATGTTACGCGCAGCCCCGCAGATATCGGCAGCACAATGAACGCAGTTTTAAAGGGTTAAAAGGGTTTAAATGGTTCAAGGTGTTTTCTCTTCAAACCAAGCACTTTTAACTCTTTTAACACCTTCAACATTTTTAACTGGAGCTGAATATGCAAAGAACATTAGCGATTGTGAAACCGGATGGCGTTGCTCAAAGGGTAATTGGGGAAGTTGTGAAAAGATTGGAAGGAGCCGGATTCCGGATCGTAGGAATGAAAATGGTGCATTTATCACCGGAAAAAGCTGGCTCTTTTTATGCTGTACACCGGGAACGTCCTTTTTACCAGAGTCTCATGAAGTTTATGAGCTCCGGACCCTGTGTGTCCATTGTTTTGGAAGGGGAAAATGTCATTGAACGTTTGCGCACACTCATGGGCGCAACGGATCCGGCCAAAGCTGCGGAAGGAACCATCCGGAAAGATCTGGCCGCGAATGTAGAACGGAACATCATTCACGGTTCTGATTCGGAAGGGTCCGCGAGCACTGAAATTCCTTTCTTTTTCAGTCAGTTCGAGCTTCTACCGTAGTCAGGGGTCATCATTTTATGAAATTCTACGATATTAGTGTTGAGATTCACCCGCGAATGCAGGCCTATCCGGGTGATCCGAGATTTCGCTCCAAGGCAATGAAGTCAATGGAGAAAGGTGATCCTTTTGCTCTGTCGAAAATCATGATGTCGAATCACGCCGGAACGCATGTGGATGCTCCTTCTCATTTGAATCCCGGAGGCTTAACCGTCACCGATATACCATTGGAAGTCATGAATGGAAGGGCGCGCGTGGTGGAAATCCACAACGGTGAAAAAATCGATCTACCGGAACTGAAACAGCTCGTTTTGATGGATGATTTCCGGATTCTGTTCAAAACCCGCAATTCTCATCTTTGGAGCACGCACAAATATTTCAGCAAGAAGTACATTTACCTTACCCCGGCCGGCGCCCGCTACTTGATTGATAATGGAATCAAGTTAATTGGTTTTGATTACCATTCGGTGGATCGCTTTGGAGATGAGGAATATCCCGTTCACCGGCTGTTGCTGGAAAATCAGATTGCGCTTGTTGAGGGTTTGAATCTTGCCGAAGTCGAAGAGGGGGAATACGAATTGTCCTGCTTGCCTCTGCGCCTGAAAGATATGGACGCCGCCCCTGCGCGCGTCGTTTTGAAGAAATAATCTTAACTATTTGTGGGGACGTCCCGTCCGCGTTCAGGCAGCATTCTACTGATGAGCTTCCAAATTATCGGAGATATCGATGAGATAAAGCTGATTGCATCGGGCAAGTCAATTCGCGATATTAAGAATATCCGGAAGCAGTTCGGTCCAGGGCACTGGCGGAAGTTAAAGGGAGTCGCCACTGTTCGTTTGTTTGATGGTACGATTAGAAAGGCAGAGATTCATTGGTACGAAGCTCATGGAGTTGGTAAGCGCAAATTCAAAATCAAGAGTTTCTTAGATTAATATGTCAAAAGCAAAAACAGCAGCTGTTGAATTCGTACTTTGCATAGATGCTACCGAAGCTGATTTGCAGAAAGGAAAGATCTATAAAGTATTGCGTGATGAATCGGCGGCAAAGAGTAAACATCTTCGTGTCGTAGATGACTCTGGCGAGGACTACCTGTACCCGGCCAAATACTTCATAAAGATAGAATTGCCTCAAGAAGCAAGACGCGCAATGCTGCGTGCGTCTTAGAGCCAGATCCTAACAGCGCCTTGTCGCTATCGATCGACTTCATCGGCTCGCGCGGCGCCACTTTGCTTACAGGCTTCCACAAACGATTCGAACAGCGCATGAAAGATGGCGCCGTGATCCACGAATTCTTCCGGATGCCATTGGACTCCGAGGAAATAGCGCGCATCGGGAAGTTCCAGGCCTTCCACGACACCATCATCGGACCATGCCGTTGCGATGAGACCTTCTCCTAAGTCCTTAACGGATTGATGATGAAAGCTGTTTACGCCTATGCGATCTTTGCGGATGATCCGATGGAGTCGAGTATCTTTGAGAATGGAAACTTCATGCACCAGATTGTGCCGGACGCTTTTGGAATCGTCATGAACAATCAAGCTCCGGATTTCATCGGGGATATGCTGAATCAGATTTCCACCAAGAGCAACGTTCATTACTTGAACGCCACGGCAAATTCCAAAGACCGGAATTCCGCGCTGCAAAGCTTCCCGTGTCAGGTTCAATTCCATTTCGTCTCGCTTTTTGTCGACTTGATAAACCCGCGGGTGATTTTCTTCCTGGAACTCTACGGCATCAATGTCTCCGCCTCCCGTTAGCAGCAATCCGTCCAGATGATCCAGAACGTCCGAAGTGAACTTGTCAGGTAACAGCACTTCTACGTCTCCGCCGGCCTGCTCTACGGACCGCTGATATTTTGGAACTCTTCGCATTCTGTCAGCGGCAATTCCAATCAGAGGTTTTTTCATGATCAACACCATGCTCGAACTTTCCCGTCGCGCGCTTCCAGCAAATGACTGATCGTCATGGCTGCGTGAATCAGTCCGACATGCGTATAGGCTTGCGGAAAATTTCCCAGCAATGTCCCGGTTGTTGGATCCACATCCTCTGAAAAAAGACCCACGTGATTTGCGAAACTATTGAGATGATGAAACAATTCGATTGCCTCATCCAACCGGCCCATCAATGCCAGAGCCTCTGCCCACCAGAAGGAGCAGATCGTAAAGGCGCTTGTTGTCACTCCAAAATCATCCGGATTGATATACCGTAGCATTAATCCATTTTGCA
>JBKKAT010000173.1:0-8159 GCA_046714535.1 Acidobacteriota bacterium
TCGCGAAAGTCTTCCAGGGTAAACGCTTCTTTGCGTAGTTTTCGTTCGAGTTTCTGGGCCTGTTTCTGATCAAAGGCTTCCTCTGCCTTTTCAATCAATGAAAGCACATCCCCCATTCCAAGGATACGGGAAGCCATGCGGTCCGGATGAAAGACCTCCAGTTCGCTCAATTTTTCACCGGTTCCCACCATCTTGATCGGTTTTTGCGTGATCATGCGCACAGAAAGGGCGGCGCCGCCTTTTGCATCGCCATCCATTTTCGTCAGAATGATTCCGGAAATATCGAGGGCTTGATTGAACGCCTCAGCGCTGCGAACCGCATCCTGTCCGGTCATGGCATCGGCAACAAATAGGATTTCGTGAGGGCGAATCGCCGTTTTCATCCGCTGCAATTCCTGCATAAGCTCATCATCCAAATGCAAACGCCCTGCGGTATCAACGATCAATGCCGAATAACCGGTATTCTTTACTTCGTATAACGCTTTCTTGGAAAGTTCTACGGGATCCTGATCCGGTGTAGAAGGATAGAAAGGAATTTGAGATTGTTTCGCAAGGATAGCAAGTTGATCAATGGCGGCAGGCCGATAGACGTCCGTAGAAACAAGGTAAGGGGCTCTTCCCTGTTTCTTCAGCCAAATTGCCAGTTTACCGGCGGAGGTTGTCTTACCTGAGCCTTGCAAACCAACCAGCATGTAAATTGTCGGAGGTTCAGTGAAAATGATGTCCGCGTTGGTATCTCCCAGAATATGAATCAGCTCGTCTCGAACAATTTTGACTACCTGTTGCCCGGGTGTGAGCGAATCCAGAACTTCCTGGTTTAAACACTTTCCCTTCACAGCATCTATGAAGCCTTTCACAACTTTGAAATTGACATCCGCTTCAAGCAATGCAAGACGGATCTCGCGCATACCTGCTTCGATATGCGCTTCAGTAAGTTTTCCTTCGCCGCGCAGATTCTTTAAAGTGCGTTGTAATTTTTCGCTAAGTTGATCAAACATCTTTTTTTAGTGACTGGTGACTAGTGGCCAGTGGCTAGTTTAGACGCCGGAGAGTAGGTGGCCGAGTTTTTCTTTCTTTGTGCGCAAATATTTAATATTGGATCCGTGCGGAGTCATTTCCAGTGGGACCCGCTCGACTAATTCGAGACCATATCCGCCAAGCGCAATGTATTTAGAAGGATTGTTTGTCATGAGGCGCATTTTCTTTACGCCGATTTCGATCATGATTTGCGCGCCGATTCCATAATCCCGTTGATCCGCTTTAAAGCCCAGTTTCTCGTTGGCTTCCACGGTATCTTCCCCTTTGTCCTGCAACTCATAAGCGCGAAGCTTATTGATCAATCCGATTCCTCGCCCTTCGAAGCGATCACCGTTCAGATACAAGAGTACGCCCTTCCCTTCGGCTGCGATTAGTTCTAAGGCGCGTTCGAGCTGCTGTCCGCAATCACAGCGCCACGAATGAAAAATATCACCGGTCAAACACTGTGAATGAACGCGAACCAGAATCGGCTCTTCCGTGGAAACTTCACCACACACCATTGCAAGATGGATCGATTTGTCGACCACGCTTTCGAAAGCCTTTAAGCGGAATTTCCCGAAACGAGTCGGGAGACTCGTATCTGCCACCTTGCGCACCAATCTTTCGTTTTGCATGCGGTAGCGGATGATTTCTGCAATGCTGATCATTTTCAAACGTCGTTTCTTGCAGAATTGGATGAGCTGAGGAACGCGGGCCATGGTACCGTCATCATTCATAACCTCACAAATCACGCCTGCCGGATAAAGCCCGGCAAGCTTGGCAAGATCGACGGCTGCTTCTGTTTGTCCGGCGCGCTGCAATACGCCACCCGGACTGGCTCGCAGCGGAAAAATATGCCCGGGTCTCGCAAGATCATAGGGCTTCGAATCGGGGTCAATGGCTGCCAATATGGTGGTTGCGCGATCGTGGGCGGAAATCCCGGTGGTTACGTTTTTCTTTGCTTCGATGGACACACAGAATGCTGTTCCGTATTTCGCTGTATTCTCCGTCACCTGCAATGGAATTTGCAATTCATCCAACCGCTCGCCGGTCATTGCGAGACAGACCAATCCACGGCCATACTTCGTCATGAAATTAATGATTTCAGGCGTTACTTTTTCCGCCGCAATCGTGAGATCTCCTTCATTTTCGCGGTCTTCATCGTCCACCACAACGACGACGCGGCCCGCGCGGATCTCTTCAATTGCTTTAGGTACGCTAATGAATGGATTTGCCATAACTTAAGAGCTTAGCCTTTTAGTGCTGAGCAATGAGTGCTGAGTGCTGAGTCAGCCACAAAGTACTCAGCACTCAGCACTTTGCACTCAGCACTAAATTAAGGGTTATCATATGTCTTTTTCAGGGTACTGACAACATATCGCCCGATGATGTCCGTCTCAACATTAACGACGTCGCCAGGTTTCAGGTCATTCAAATTCGTGTGCGACAGAGTGTAAGGAATCAGGGCCACGCAAACCAACCGTCCTTTTTGGGAGGCGATCGTTAAACTTACACCATTGAAAGTAATCGAACCCTTTGGAACGCAATATTGCATCAGGTCAGCAGGAAGTTCCACAAAAAGCCGGACATCTTCCCCGTTTCGAATCCACTTTTGAACGCGACCCAAACCTTCCACATGTCCTTGAACAAAATGACCACTGAGCATGGACCGCGGCGTCACGGAGGATTCAAGATTCAGATTATGATTCGTTTCGTAGGAAGAAAGGTTTGTGCATTTCCATGTTTCCGCGGAGATATCAAATTGAAGTCTCCGGCCCGTCTTCCCGGTGACGGTCAGACAAACTCCATTCACGGCCACGCTATCCCCCGGTTTCACTCTTTTTGCCAGTGCACTGGTTTCGATCGTCAGAATGGCTCCCTTTCCCGTTCGTTTCAACGAAGCCACTTTTCCCATTGCTTCGATGATTCCGCTAAACATGTCTTATGTCGCGGAGGAAGGGCGGATTCTTACGATAAGGTCGCCATCAACGTCGAGCGGAGGTTCGATTTGATAACGTCTGGTTTCTTCAAGCGATTGTTCAGGGCCGGCCAGAAAGTTGAGGAAATGTTTTCCCGTTAGCAGTCGCGGTGCGATCATCAATATGTATTCATCGATCATTCCTGCAACGTGAAAGAATGTAAAAATTTTCTGGCCTCCCTCGATCAGGATCTTTCGCAGACCCATTTCGTAAAAGGACGTCATGAGTTCTTGCACGTTCAAGAATCGAAGAATCCGGACAGGATAGTTCTTCCACGCATTCTCTTTAGAGGCAGGAGCAGTGTGCGAGCCACAGATCAGAATCGGTCCTTCATCTTCCAGCAGAGAGCATTCTTCGGGATGCAATTTGAATCTCGAATCGATGATAATGCGCCACGGTTTTCGCTGGACGTGACTGGTGCGAACCGTGAGGTGTGGACGATCCAGCAGGGCCGTATCGGCGCCAACAAGAATCGCATCGCAACGCGCACGAAGTTGATGCACCCAGCTGAGACTGGTTTCGTTCGTAATCCAGCGGGAGTTGCGGTCGGCCGGCGAAATGATGCCGTTTGAAGTCATCGCAACTTTGGCAATCAGATAAGGCCTCTTTCCGCGCCATGTTTTAAAAGAAGGCGCGTAGAAATCCTCAATTGCCTTCAGGTGAATTTGATCTGTCTGGATCCCGGCCTGTTTCAGAGCGCCAATCCCTTTTCCCGAAACCAGCGGATTCTGATCAACCGCACCATAAACGACGCGTGCGATCCCGGCCGCGATGATCTGTTCCACGCAGGGTCCGGTTTTGCCTTGATGAGCACACGGTTCTAATGTGCTGTAAAGTGTCGCGTTGCGAGAGCGCACACCGGCCCGCTGCAAAGCAAAAATCTCGGCATGAGGCTCGCCTGCCTTTTCATGAGCTCCGAACGAGATCATGTTTTCGCCGCGCGCAACCACGGCACCCACAGAAGGATTCGGCGAAGTTGTGCCTTCGTTTTGCAGGGCAAGATGATAGGCAAGATTTAGATAGTAATGATCCAGCATAAGTTAAGTATAGCAACAACGAAAAGAGCGCCGGCATTTTGCCGGCGTTGCAGACAAGATGTCCGCGCTCCCCTAAACCTCAAAGAGTGCGTCGATAAATTTTTGCGGTTCAAAAGGAATCAAATCGTCCAGTGATTCTCCGACTCCAAGAAACTTAATCGGGACACCAAGTTCCTTCGCAATGCTCACAACAATTCCACCTTTGGCAGTTCCATCAATTTTGGTCAGAATGATTCCCGTGATCGGCGTGATGTTCATAAACTCGCGCGCTTGTACAATTCCGTTCTGACCCACCGTCGCATCCAGCACCAGCCAGCTTTCGTGTGGCGCTCCCGGTACTTCCCTGTTTGCGACTTTTCGAATCTTGGCCAGCTCCTGCATCAGGTTTGTCTTTGTATGAAGCCTGCCGGCTGTATCAATCAAGACAAGATCTTTTTTCTGCGCTTTGGCCGCGCTTAAGGCGTCGAAAACAACAGCCGCAGGATCCGATCCGCTTTGCTGTTTCAAGATATCTACGCCCACACGTTTCGCCCAGATTTCCAGCTGCTCCGTTGCAGCGGCGCGAAAAGTATCGGCCGCGCAAATCAAAACTCTTTTCCCTTGTTTTTTGTATTCATGAGCCAGCTTCGCAATGGAAGTGGTCTTCCCGACCCCGTTCACTCCAATGATCATGAATACAGCAGGTGTTGGATAGCGCTTTTCCCACCACGGATCCGTGTTTTTGAAAATTGCGAGCAGCTCATCATGAATCAGTTTCTTGACCGCTTCCATGTTCGAAAGCTGGTTGCTCTTGATTCGATCATTCACGAGATCGACAAGGTAAGTAGCAAGTCCAACTCCGATGTCCGACTGAATTAAGGCTTCTTCCAGCGGACCCAGAATGCTTTCATCGACGGGTCGTCCCAACTTCAGAGCCTTATCGAGCTGAGTGCCTAAACCCTCTTTGGTTTTCTTCAGACCGGAACGTAGCTTTTGTAAAAATGTTTTTTCTTCAGTTATGAATTCGAACATGATTTTTGTTATAACTCCTTTTCCAGAGATAAAAAATAGTCACCAAACAGAAAATGTGCATGCGCGACATTCGCATCCGGGAATAAAACCACGCATACAAAATATCCATCCTTCAGCTGATGCGTTAGAATCGACCGGTTTCCGCATCGCGTAATTACTGTTCCCTTCCTTCCCAAATCCAGCCGGCTGATGCTATTCAGCACAATTCCCTGATAAGCTCCCATCAGCTTCAGCCTCTCGTGGTCGAGTTCTCCGTAAGAGAAAATTTCTTCTCCTTCGGAATCCAGAAAAATGACACTTTCGACGTCTTTCTGCAGAAAAATCTTGCTTAAGATTTTGTCAAATGACATCGGGCATACTAGTCACTAGTCACTGGTCACTAGTTACTATTATTGCTGGCATTGAATCCCTTTGAGAGCTTCGATCGATTTTTGCCCAAGATCGCTTAAAGGATCAGCATCCACAACCTGAAGATAGTACTGGCGAGCAATACAAGGTTGATTTTTGCGGGCCATGATCGTTGCAAGCGTATAACTTGCATCCAGGTTTTGCGCATCTATTTTCAGAAGATCCCGAAAAGCAACTGCGGCTTCATCCAGTCTGTTGAGACGTTCCAGCGAAAGGGAATACAGCAAGAGTGGAGCCGCTTCTGAGGGTAAACCATCTTTCTGTTTGGGAACTAACTCCATCGCTTTCTTGGCAAGCGCCCGGGACTCTTCGTAACTCTGCTGAGAAAACGCGAGTTTTGCCAGATTAAAGTATGGACCCGCTTTCATATAATTCTTATCCTGCAGCGCTATTAGAAATTCTTTGCGCGCCTCCGGATAGTTCTTGATCTCCATATACGCGACTCCGAGATTGTTGTGGACATCCGTATAACTGGGCAGTGCCTGCAATGCTTTGTTAAATGAAGCTATCGCCAGATCGTGCTTTGCCTGGCACAGATAAGCGAGCCCCAGCAGATTCAACGCCCCCGGGTCAGTCGGGTATTTTTGTAGAAATTGCAGGTAGCTATTCGCTGCGTCTGCGCAACGGCCTTTAGACAGCAAATCGTTGGCATCTTTCAACGTTAAGGGGGTTGCCTGTCCTTTCTTGCCTTTGGTTTGCGCAACATTCGTCTGAGATTGCTTTTTTCCCCCGCATCCCATTGCAACAACGATAAGGAGTGACAAAAACACCGCAAAAGATTTCTTCATCAAAAAACCACCCTTCTTTTGGAGCAAAGTATAACATGGAGTGCCAAAGTACTGAGTAATGAGCAATGAGATCGAAGTACAATCCTCGGAATACTCATTGCTCATAACTCATTGCTATGGCACTTCTTAAGCCACCGGTTGCTTAGCGCGGGGGCGTGACGGTTTGTGGAGAGCCACCTTTCCTTCTTCGCATGCGTGACTGAACGCCTCCACAATCTTCGGATCGTATTTAATGTTGGCCATTGCCCGGATGCGATTCAAAGCAAATTCGAGAGTGAAAGCTTTCTGATAGGGACGGTCCGTGGTCATTGCATCAAAAGTGTCTGCGATCGTAATAATACGGCCCAATAACGGAATATCTTCGCCTTTTAATCCACTCGGATAACCGGAACCATCATAGTTTTCGTGGTGCGAGCGGGTTCCCGGGATGATGTCCGAAAGCTGAGCGATTTGCGCAAGAATACTGGCCCCTTTATCCGGATGTGTTTTCATAACCTCAAATTCTTCCGGAGTAAGATTGGTTGGTTTTCGCAGAATCCGGTCATCAATGCCGATCTTGCCAACATCATGAAGCAACGCAGAAATTTCCACCCTTTCCAGCTCCGGGGTTCCAAAAGATAACTGTTTAGCGATTACCAGCGCATAATCTTTCACCCGTTCGGAATGACCTCTCGTATAGGGATCCTTCGCGTCAATCGCAGCAGCGAGCATCCGGATGGCGCTCATGAACAATTCTTTGTTTTCACGCGCTGCATTCTGGAGGCCAATGATATTCTGCTTGATCTCATCGGTCATGAAATTAAACGTATCTGCGAGTTGCTGAATTTCATTGCTCGCTTTCAGTTCAATTTTCTTATCAAAGTTTTGCTTACGGCCAATATCCAATGCATGCTGGGCAAGAACCTGAATGGGACTCGTGATCCACCGCGCAAAAAAGAAGCCCACGATACAAGCAGCTAAGGCAAAAATGATTCCCCAGATCACAGAAGTGCTGATCATGTCATTGACCGAGGCAAGTGCAATATCTTTTTCAATCTGAATGATCACGCCCCAATCGGGATCTGTAACGGAACTATACGAGCCTAAAATTTCCGTATCTTTTTCCTTATAGGAAACAACTCCTTCCACTGCCCCTTTTGTATTCAGATATCCACGGACAATTTCTGTTTTGGAAAGATCTTTGTGCGCTTGCATCTCTTCTTTATTCGGATGCAAAAGAAGATTACCTTTCTGATCCACTACATAAACTTTACGCCCCCCCGCGCTTTGTTCATTAATCAATTTCCAGAGCGGATCCACGCTGACGATTACGGATAAAACACCGATCACACTTTCATCCTTTGACCGGATCGGCTCGGTAAAAAGAATAATAGGAACATCATCAGAGTGATGATAGTACGGAGTACTCATATAGGATTTGCCTTCAGCGGCATGACTGAATCCCTGGAATTCCAGATTCGGAACTTGCGGATCCTGGAAATTAAATTTGGAATAGTACGGTCCCTTCCCCTGGAGATTCAGGATACGAACCTTCAAAATAGCCGGATTCCGCATTAATTCGGGAGGTTCCGTTGAGTCCGCCGGCTGAGGAAGCATTTTCAACGCGAACTCGTGAACTTGCGTGCGGTTTTCTGTAACAAAATCTGAAATTTTGGTAGAAACGGTGGAACCGATGCTGAAGAAATTTTCGCGCAGGCTTTTATCCAGATTGTCGCGGCTGATCAAAATCAATTTCCAGCTGCTGATCCAAAGCGGAATGACTCCGATGAAAAAGAACAGCAGAGTGAGGGTCACTAAAATGCTGGTCTTTATTTTGGTTTCTTTGAAAATCGCCATCGTTTTATTTGAGATTTGAGATGCTAGATTTCAGATTGAAACTTTCGCGAAAATTACAATCTGAAATCAGTAATCTGCAATCT
>JBKKAT010000174.1:0-3791 GCA_046714535.1 Acidobacteriota bacterium
ATTCAGGAATTGTTCGACTTTTGTTGAGGAAAGGAGCAAATGTAAATGAAACTTCGGAAACAGGAATGACAGCACTCCTTTTTGCCTCCACTAACGGCGATACGGAAACGATTCATTTGATTCTACAGGCCGGAGGAAATAAGCTCGCGCGTGATAATACGGGTATGAATGCTCTTCTGCTGGCTACAAATAACGGGCGAAAGAAAGCGGTCGCTCTCCTTTTGCGTGAAAGATTTGACGTAAATTCTAAAGATAAAGAAAATCAGTCACCTTTAATGTTAGCTTGTTTCAACCGCGACATTGAGATTGTCCAGATGCTGATTGCGGCAGGCGCCGATGTCAACGCAATTTCCAAAGAAGGAAAAACAGCCCTCATGTTTGCTTCTATGACCGGAAATCCCGGTATCGTGAAATCCCTCCTAGAACGGAAGGCAAATGTTGGCTTAAAAGATTCCAATGGACATACGGCTCTGTACTTTGCTTCCGAAAAAAATTGGAAAGAGGTAATCGACCTCTTAAAAAATGCTGGAGCACGCTGAGGCTGAACATGCACGAGGCAATGTCTGCTGTGTTACCTAGATCTTGAATGAGGAATTTTCTAATTTCAATTCGGTTACTGCAGACACCTCGTCCTGAGATGTTCTTCGTCGATGATTGTGCGGTCGGTTGAATCGGTTAACCCGCAGACCGACTGTTTTACGAAGCAGTCGAACTTGAGCCCTGCCCTACATGCCGTAAACATCTACGCCGTCTGAATACAAAAGCCTGAAGCTTTTGAAGGGAAAATATAGTTGTCGCCGATCATAACAACTTCAATTGATGAAAAGCATCAGTAGTTGCGACTTATGCTTGTCATCCCATTGGCTTCGTCGGCCTATTATCCTGGGATTCACAGTTGCATTTCCTTTGCTTTTAATCTGACTGAGTAATAACTCAATCCTGTGAGCGTTCACCAGAATGGGATTGACCGAACGTGACATTCTTACCCACTTCAATCCTTCATCAATCGTCGCCTGCTCATATGAACCGGCGTCTACGAGCATTGATTGGAGCAAACATACTTTGGCCGCAGTCAAATAGAATTCGGCTTCATTGGGATGAACCTGAATTGCAGAGTGTATATCTCGTTTTGCCGCTTCAACGCTCTGCTCCCAACTCTGTTTCTCTTTAAATTGAACACTCCATAAGGCCTCTACTAAAGACAACCGAGCCCTTTCATACAATGCAAGATCGCCCGCCGGATTGAGTTCGATTGCTTTATTTAGTGCCGTAACACCCTTTCGAACTGTGTTGTGCGGCTGACGATTGTCCTTAAGAAACTGAATAGTGAGATCTGCCGACGCGGAACCCAGTAGCATGTAATTCCAATATTGTTCGGGATTGAATTCGATTGCTCGTTCATAGAATGCGGTTGCTTTGGTAAATTCGCCCATCGCATTTTGTTCCCGAGTAAGTTTATACCTACCCCAGATCTGATATGCCAATCCTAACGTCGCTTGCTCAGTTGAAGAGTCCTCCCCCAGAGCGATGGCGCTTGTGGAATACTTGATAGATTTCTTAATGAAATCAATTGGATTTCTCTTGTAGATTACCTCATTTTTTGCCCAGAAGGCATAGACATAACCAATGTTCATTCTTGAGAAATCATCATCATTATGAAGACTCAAAGCCTTTTCGCCAGCCGCAAGTGCGCGTGTAAAATATTCAGACGCGTCTTCTCCCCTATTCATCCTTTCTAGACCCAAATAAAAAAGTGGTTGAGTGAGATGGGCATAAGGGAGGTACCAATTCGGATTTATTTTGAGAGCTTCTTCGTAGCGCTTCATAGATTCTAGCAAATCCGGGCCTGGAGGTAGTCCTCGTTCAATCGCGTATATTCCCAACATCTGACTGATGTTACCGCTTGTAAGCATCGCATCTGGTGTGCGCAGTACTGTTCTTGTTGGTTCATGATGATAAAGAGCACTCTGCAGAAACGGCCTTGGGTCTGCTCCATGGTCATACAAGTACATTCCATAACGCCAGTATGCATCAGCAAGGTCTGCTTTTGCTTGAAGAAAGGAATCATCCCTCTCTATTGCCTGTTCAAAAAGTTTTATCGCTGCGAGATACGATGCTTTGGGATCCTCGCCTTTCTCCTCAGAGATGCTTGCTCTGAGAGAATATGCGATACCGCTACGGTGAAGAGCTGAAGGAGACCCAGTCAACGAAAAGGCTTTTTCCCCTAAACTTATAGCTGCATCAAGATTTTGGCGTCCGTCAGCACCAGTTCGGTCTAGATATGTGGCCCACAGATATTCAGCAAAAGATCGATTTTCGTAGGATTCTGCAAGGTACGGATCAACAACGTTTGCGGTTTTGCAAATATTGATCGCCTCTCGATAATTCAGCTCGGGACTCTTTCCTTGATCGATCAGAATATGCATTGCTGATTTTGTAAGATTGCACAGCTTCGAGTAAATCAGCGCGTCGCTGCGTCCGATGTTGGAGGCTGATGCGTATGCTTCTCGCGCGCTAATTAATTTCTGCAAGGCCGAACTATACTCTCCCTTCTGTGCCAGCTGTGTGCCTTCGCTTAACCTTATGTCTCCTTCCAACATAAATGCTTCATAAAACCAACCGATCCGGCGAGCTTTCTTTGCCATTTCTAATCCTTTGTTCAGGTCTCCGGAATACAGCGCTATTAGCCCTTCTACATACTCGGGGGAATCAGATCTGTGCTCCGCGCTTCGCCTCAAATATGAAAGAGCCGGAGCCCGAAGCTGCTGATCGAGTTCCAGTACTTTTTGCGCTCGAAGCGCGTCTTCCTTTATTCCTTGAGCTCGCTGTATTTCGCGCTGATACAGGTGGCTGAGGACCAACCCTGTGGCGTAGGCTAGTTGAGGCTCCTGATAATTCGCCGCCTCCGACTCACGGAAATGTGATAGCGCTTTTTCGTGTTCACCTAAAGAGAGATAACCCCGCCCGATCGCATAATGGCCAGGGCCGACTGCACTATCACCCAAATCTTTAATTACATGAACTAAATTTGATATTTGCTTATTTACCAACGCCTTCTCTTCACTGATATCGTGCAGCGGGCGCATATGTGCGTAGCGCATGATTGATTCCATGAGCTGAATTTCTTCTCCAAATCGTTGGGCTAGTCTTGCCTGCCTGCCTGCCGTAAGCCGGGCTTGCAGACCTAAAGCTCCTAAGATGGCAATGAGAAGCACTGCGATACCTGCAACCGCAAGAAGCCCACGGCGCTTTCGCGCGATTTTGAGGAGACGGTACACAACGCTAGCGCGTTGAGCGCTGATCGGATCTCCTTCAATGTATCTTTGCAAGTCTTCGCCAACTGCTTTTGCCGAGTCGTATCTTCGGTGTTGCTCCTTCTCCAAGCACTTTAAGACTATCGTTTCCAGATCCCGGGGTACGCTTCTTTCCTTTTGGCGTAATCCTGCCGGATCTTCGTCCATCACTCGTTGAAGGACGCGGGCACTGCTTTCCTCAAAGAAGGGAGGCTCTCCGGCAAGAAGCTCGTAGAGGGTTACTCCTAGTGAGTAAACATCCGTGCGGCGATCAATGTGTTGGATATCCCCTTTTGCTTGCTCGGGCGACATGTAAGCCGGGCTTCCAATTATTGCTCCGGAGTGGGTGAGCCCGGGCGCCTCCATCTGTCGAGCGACTCCGAAATCCATAACGAAAGGAGTCCATTGGGTCGATTCGTCTTTGTGAAGCATTATATTTGTAGGTTTTATGTCGCGGTGAACTATTTGTACACGATGCGCGGCGTGTAGACCGTTTGC
>JBKKAT010000175.1:0-2757 GCA_046714535.1 Acidobacteriota bacterium
AGGTATTAGCGGAGTCCGAATTTGGGGTTGGGCAGACAAACGATGTTATCGTTGAGCTGTGGAACAAAGAGATCGAAGAACTGAAGGACTAAACACTTATTGGAAATCTGAGGGCTGGGCTGCGACCAATAATTAACTCGGTTAAATGGACATCTGGGTTGTTTTGACAATGAACGAGCCAAGTAAACAATACAACAAGGGCATTGCTCCGATTGCTGGATTAATTTTTTTTATTGCTGTGTGGCTAATTGTTTCCAGATATTTCCTGGCTAACGATTCAATCCTCCCGTCCCCTAATCGCGTGGCTCAAGCAATCACAAAGATGTGGTATTCCGGTGAACTTGCTGAAGATACTTTTGCCAGTTTGCGACGAATTCTCCTGGGCTTCGCTATTGCTTTATTTGCGGCAGCTCTGTTCGGGATCGCAGCCGCTCGATACACTAGGTTGTATGGATACATCAAAACATCGATGGATTTACTCAGTTCTATCCCACCAATTGCCTGGACACCCATAGCAATACTCTGGTTTGGCATCGGAAACGCGCCTGCTTTATTCATAGTTTTTTTGGGGTCCTTTTTCCCAATGTTCATCAGTGTTTACTCCGGCATTAATCGGGTTGATTCTGAACTCAAAAACGCTGCAAGGACCCTTGGTGCCGAGCCGTTCTTCGTTGTTCGATCTGTGACTCTCCCTGCTGCTCTTCCACAGATACTAACTGGGATCAGGACCGGAATAGGTGTCGCATGGTTCAACGTTATTGCTGCTGAGCTGATCGGCGTCAGATCTGGACTGGGGTACAAGATTCAATTAAATAGAACACTACTGTTTTCTGAAAACGTCATCGCCATCATGCTGATTATTGGTTTTCTCGGTTTTCTGATGACGAAGGTGGTGAGTGTTTCCGGAAACCTCTTGGCGCCATGGGCAATTCAAGATGAAACAAGACCAAAATGGATTGATCGAAAAAGAAAATTAGCCAGACTCTTTGTTCGAATTTTCAATAATCAGGTTCCAACAAGGCAAATCCAACCAGTGATTGTCACACCAAATAACAGCCACAATATGCTTAATTCCAACCCAATCCTTTCTCTCAAAAGCGTATCAATGTCATTTGAGGGCGAAGCGGTTGGCAGAAAGCTCGAAGTCCTGCGTCACATTGATTTCTCAGTAGACTCTGGTGAGGTGTTTTCTATCCTCGGCCCGAACGGCTCAGGCAAGACTACAATCATCAATATTATTGCTGGCCTCCTTAAACCGAAGTCGGGATATGTTGAATTTCAACGAAGGCTTGTTGAAAAACCAAGCCACGAAAGAACTGTGGTTTTTCAGAACTTGGCTTTGTTCCCTTGGCTCACATGTCGGGGCAATATTCAGTTTGCTTTCGAAGCGTCCGCAAACCAGAATCGAAGCAGTGAAAACGTTCTCAATTACGAAAACCTATCCGCAATTGATTATCTAAAAAGCGCTGGACTCTCAGATTTTGCAGAAACATATCCAGCGGACCTTTCTGGTGGGATGAAGCAGCGGCTTGCACTAGCACGAGCGCTTGCAGCTTCCCCCAAAATGATTTTGATGGATGAACCATTTGCTTCGTTCGACCCGTTAATCAAAGAAAGTAGTCAGGAGACAATTTTGCAGTTATTGTCAAACCGCTCGGTAACGGTCTTCCTTGTCACTCACGATCTGGATGAAGCCATATTCATGTCTGATCGCGTCTTAGTTTTGAGCGAACGTCCAGGTAGAGTGAAAGGCATTGTTGATGTTAATCTCGATCGACCAAGAATTTCGTGCATGAGGAAAGACAAAAAGTTCCATGAGTTGCGATCGTATTTATGGGAGACTTTGCGCTCTCCATAAACGCGGCTACAGCGTTTATGCTGAATTCAAAGATGAAATGAGGAGTTTGCGTATGAGAATCACACCTACGAGCCCTATTACGTCGTTATTTCTTGTTGTCTTACTGTTCTTCCTTTTACTCACGATTTCGGGATGTACTAACAAACCTGAGCAAAAGTCAGAAGCAACGACGATCCGCATCGGGTGGCAGGTTGCGTGGGCAACACAAGGACAATTGGCTCAAGTTCTCGAGCATACGAATGCCCTGAGTTTGAATGCGCTTAAGGGTGACTTCAAGGCATTTACGTACGGCGCGCCATTAAGTGAAGCAGCCTTGGCTGGTCAGCTTGATGTGGCCATGCTTGGAGACCAGCCGGCTGTAAGTTTGCTGTCAAAAAGCTCAGCCTGGAAGCTTATTGCACGCCTCATGGATTTCAGGGTTGCGCTCGTAATCCCGATGAATTCCCCGATAAAGTCTGTTGCTGACCTCAAGGGGAAAACTCTTGGAATCCCATTTGGCGCCTCAACTCACCGAGTGGCTCTGCAAATGCTGACTGATGCAGGTCTGGATCCAAGTAAGGATTTGAAGATTATCAATATAGACATACAGGAGCAGAGTGACATCGTGAGTGTTGCCAAGGGGAAGGCCTGGCCGGAGGTTGATGCGTTTGCATCATGGGATCATCACATAGCATTATATGAAAGCAAGGGTTTAGCAAAGATACTCCGAAGCGGTACGGCTCTCGGAGTTATCGCAATGTCCCAAAAATTCATAGATAGCAACCCAGCGGCTGCCGTCGGGTTCCTTGACGCGTTCAAATTAGCTTATTTCTACTATGCAAATAATCAGGGTCAAGTAGATAAATGGTTCATCGATGCCACGCAAGGAAAGTTTGAGAGCCAAATTCATCGTGATGTAT
>JBKKAT010000176.1:0-2554 GCA_046714535.1 Acidobacteriota bacterium
GGCTTGTTGTTCCGTTTTCAGATCCTTCGCAGTTAGCGTTTTGCCGGAGAAAAAACTGTTTCGCTGGCTCGCATCTTGAACCGGAGTATTTTCGGAGTCTCCAGATCCGGTACGGTAATTCGACTGAATGTGAGGATCTCCGCTTTGCGGTGTTTTTCCCTGTATCCCGTCCCCGAGTTTCAATTCACCTTTTGCAGCGTTCAGGGTTAATAACGAACCCGCGATCCCGGTTTCAACACTGTCTTTGGCTTCCGCAATTCCCGCTTTTACTTTCTTCTCTTCCTGGGTTGCTGCGGTCGAAGTTTCTGAGGACTTCGCCAGCTCAGTTAGGCTGGATTTTAGTTTGGCATTTCGAATATCCATATCGTGTTCTCCTCAGGGATATCTTAACGCATTTACTGATTGAACCTTTAATTCTCTTCTGTTTCCCCTGTGACACAAAAATAATCATGTTGCCAATTTCGGTGTGATCCATCCATCGGATTTATGATCCGACCATGCTGGATTGTTTCATGCCGGATATAATGAAACGAGAGAGCATGACTGCGATTAGCCGCCGCAAATTCCTGGAGCTTGCTGCATCGTTTGGCGCAACTCTGGCATGGGGATCTACGTTTGCGAGTGAATCAAAAATTCAGTGGCGCGAGCGGCGCGACGTTTATCCGCACGGTGTTGCTTCCGGTGATCCTCATCCGGACAGCGTTATTTTGTGGACCCGAAGGCCTCCCGGAAAATTCGGAGAAGCCAGGGAGCTACTGTTGGAAGTCGCGGAAGATTTTGATTTCCGCAAAGTGATTGCGACAGCATCGGCGCCAGTTTCCGCGGAAACCGATTGGACTTGCCGCGTGCTTACCGCAGGACTCAAACCGCGTCGCGTTTACTGGTACCGCTTTACCGATGAATCCGGTTTCGGCAGCAGAATTGGCCGCACGGTTACCGCGCCATCTGACGAAGACGAAAAACAGATTGCGTTTGCGTTCGTGAGTTGTCAGAACGTGCAGGAAGGAGCGTGCAACGCGTACCGGAGAATGATCTGGGAAGATGAGAAACGCTCTGCGGAAGATCAGCTTGGTTTCGTTTTGCATCTGGGCGATTACGTTTATGAAGTGCTGTCGTGTCCGGAGGATAGTCGTAAAAGGTACGATCGCCGCCTTCGCGACATTCTTCGTTATCCGAATGGCAAGAAGTTCCGGGATATGCATTATCCAACGACGCTGGAAGATTACCGCATTCTTTATCGCGCTTATCTCACGGATCCCGATCTTCAGGATGCGCGCGCACGCTGGCCATTCGTTTGTGTTTGGGACAACCACGAGTTTTCCTGGAAAGGGCGACAGAGCATCCAAAACGTGGAGGAACCGCGTCCCGCGCAGAAAGTAAAAGTTGCGGCCAATCAAGCGTGGTTTGAATACCAACCGGGCCGTTTCCTGCAGCCAGGCGGATTCGATCTGGATCGTTTTCACGCGCCGGATGTTGCGAATGCGCCGATCGAAAAATTCGATGAATATGGACTCGGTCAGGAGCCGAACAATCTGTCCGCGATTCGTAGCCTCAAAATTTTTCGCGCGTTTCGCTACGGGCGAAATGTGGATCTCATTCTTACGGACAATCACTCGTTCCGTTCGGATTCCGCGCTGGACATGGAACAAGCAGGCAAGTTTGCTCCGGAAAAAATTCGATTCTTCTTTCCGCAGAATGTGCAGGAAATACTGGATGCCGGTCGCGCCTACAACGATGGAAAGCCTCCTGCCACCATTCGTTTTGGTGGAAAAGAAGTCGCGAACCCGCGCAAGGATGAACCGCCAAAAACAGTCCTCGGTATCGATCAGAAAAAATGGTTCCTGAATCAACTAAAGAATTCGAACGCGCGGTGGAAGTTGTGGGGCAACTCCTTCGGAATGCTGGACCCTCGTCTGGATCTGCAAAACGCGCCTGATGAAATCAAAGCGCTCTGGCCTGTGGACGATTACGGCGTTATGCCAATGGAATGGTGCGGAAATCCATACGAACGCGCGGAAATTTTTGACTTTGTGCAACGGGAGAAAATTGCAGGATTCGTTTCGATTGCGGGGGATCGGCATTCGTTCTTTGCCGGTCTGCTTTCCGCGGCACTTCCGCCGAACCCATTCGTTGCTGTTGGCGCTGAATTCATCACAGGATCTGTATCGGCGCCCGGTCTGGTGGAAGCGCTCGAACATAACTTGCCGAAAGACGATCCGCTCCGGGCCGTTTTTCTCGCCGACCAGTCCTCAGGTTCGCGTCCAAAACCTGCCATCAATCTCTCTTTGATGCACGGCATCCGGTCCGCCATGAATTTTCAGAAAACAGGAAATCTGCAGCAGGCGTTGTCCCAACGAAATGCGGACCTTGCGCCGCATCTCTGGTTTGCTGATATGGGTGGACATGGTTATGCGATTGTCTTTGCCGGCAGCTCAGAGCTGAAGGTGGAATTCGTTTGCATACCACGACCCCTCGAACGTGCCGAACGCCCCGATGGCGGTCCACTGCAGTATCGAGTTGCGCACCACCTCAAATTATGGAAGCACGGTGAAAC
>JBKKAT010000177.1:0-2753 GCA_046714535.1 Acidobacteriota bacterium
ACGTCAAGAGGGTGCTGGTGGGGTGAGAAACATCATTGCACTTTCTGCGGACTCAACGGGATGTCCATGTCGTTTCGCTCAAAAAGTCCGGAGCGTGCTCTTGAAGAAGTGCAATATCTTCATCAACAATATGGAGTGTCCTCCTTTCAGGCGACGGACAATATTGTCGCCATGCATTATCTGGAGTCATTCTTCCATCAGATCGAGATCCGTAAGCTGCCCGTTTCTTTTTTCTATCAAACGAAGGCAAATTTAACCAAACCACAAATCGAGACGTTTCGGCGCGGAGGAGTTACGCATCTTCAGCCGGGCATCGAAAGTTTGAGCACACGGGTGCTTGCATTGATGCGCAAAGGCTGCTCCATGCTTCAAAATGTCCTGACTCTCAAATGGAGCCGCGTCTACGATATTCGGATTTCATGGAATCTTCTTTACGGATTCCCGAAGGAAAAGCGGGAAGACTACGTCGAGCAGTATGAGGCGCTGAAGTTCATCACTCATCTTCAGCCGCCCTTCACCTTTGGGCGCATCAGACTGGACCGCTTCTCTCCAAATTTTTTTGATCAAGAGCGGTTTGGATTTCATCAGGTGCGTCCCGAGTCAAGCTATTTCTATGTCTATCCCCCACATTTGGATCTTGAGCAGGCAGCGTATTACTTTGAATACAGCAGCGCGGGTGTGCTTGAGGAAGATCTGAAAGAAATCGCAGAGCTCATCCGAAAATGGCAAGCGAGATGGCTCTCGAATCAGAGGGACACACTTCACTACCGTTGGGATCAGGATGAAATGGTGATTGAAGACGGACGCCGATCCTGCGCCTCTCCGTTCATGACGTTCACAGAACCGGCGCTTTACAGGTTCTCCGGACACGCGGCGGTCATCTACGAATACTGTAGTGAGGCAATCCATAATTTTCACCAGATTCAGAGCCATACCGGTTTGGGAGAGACTGATCTACGGCCAATATTGGATACTTTTGTCCGGTCCGGCATGATGCTGACCGAAGATGATAAGTTTCTGAGCCTTGCCCTCCCAATGCCTGCGAATGCAAACTTCTACAGCAATCTTATTCCGTTTGCGAACGAACAAATGGAAATCACAAATCCCGAAGCATAATGATTTTCGATTTTGAGTATGTAGCTTCACCCACAACTTTCGACGACTTCATTCGTGATTACTGGGAACAAGAACCGCTGGTGATTCACAGGAACGACCCGAAATATTTTCAGGATCTGTTCTCCTTCAACGACATAGAGGAATATTTGCGCAGGATCAGGTCCGATAAGGATCCGCTGACAATTATTCTTGGGAATGCCAGGGAGCGTCCACATGCAGACAAGATTCTGAATACTTCCGGATTCATAGAACCCCATCTTGTCATGAATGCTTACTCCCAGGGTGACACGATTGCTCTAAACCGCATGCAGCGTTTCTGGCCTCCCTTCGCAAAATTGTGCCGTAACTGGGAATTCTTATTTCGCCACCCGGTTGAGATGAAGATGTATCTAACGCCACCGGGATCGCAAGGCTTCGCGGCACATTTCGAAGGCTATGACATTTGCGTTTTACAGTTACACGGATCCAAACGCTGGAAGCTCTACTCACCGCAGGTTTTATTGCCGCTGCATCCGCATGGGGTACCAAAGTCTGAACTCGCTTCCCCGACCAAAGAAGTGGAGTTGCGAGCCGGAGATTTTCTCTACATGCCTCGCGGTTGTGTCCACGAAAACGTGACTTCGGATGAAAGTTCGATGCATCTTTCTGTCTTGATCCATGTTTATAGCTGGTTCGATTTGTTATCCGCAACGCTCGAGAGTGCCGCTCGAAGAGATAAAAGCCTGCGTGAGGCAATCAGACCGGGTGTTTTACTGGATCCTCATTCTGTGGACAGTCTGTCAGCAACCTATGAAAATTTTCTGAAAACAATGCCGGATCTGCTGGATTTGAAAGAAGGATTGAAAGCCCTTGAAAGGAAATTCTTGATCGAGCAGCAGCCCCTTCCCGATTCCCGATTCACATTTATTGACCGGTTGAATAGCATCTCCATCAACACAACTGTTTTCAAAACTGCAGGCAGTTTGTGCTCCGTCTCATGCGGTGATCGGGCTGAAATTACGTTTTGTGGAAATTTCCTGAGAGCGCCGAGGTCCGTCTTGCCGGCATTTGAGTTCATTTCGAATCACGATGAGTTCAAGGTGAGCGAACTACCGGGAGATTTGAGCGATGACGCAAAAGTGACTCTGGTTAGACGTCTGGTAAAAGAAGGGCTCCTGGGAATCCGGGAGAATTCAGACCCTTCGTAATAAAATTTTCACAGCAGTGTGGAAATTAGTACATGTTGATAACGGCATCATCGAAGCCGCCGGCAACAGAGTCCAGGTCCTTTTCGGAAAGCTCCCTGCTCTCTTCCTCCGGAAGAACCACGTAAACCTCTTTCGCTGTTTCTTGCATAACATGGAAACTTACATTGGAAGGCAACTGAATCCCCAGCTCCTCCTCAACCGCCTTTTTCGTATCGCTTAATAACAGGGATTTAAAAGCCGGGTCCTTTTTCGCTCTTTCAACGAGCTTTTTCTTGGCATTCGATCTTAACTCTGCTCTTGACTCCATATTGGCTTGACCTCCTGAATTTGGTCGGGGATAAATACATCCTATAGAATACTCTAGTTTTTACCACTTTTCCTATCGGGGTTACTCGGGTTGATAGGAAGCTTCGTGATCGATATCACCGACATACACACCGTAGTTTGTAT
>JBKKAT010000178.1:0-3196 GCA_046714535.1 Acidobacteriota bacterium
GCTCCGGCCAGTAACACGAGGAAATTTCCTGCAAGACTCAATCCAATATTGAACAAAATTTTTCCAATCACCAGTTCCGTACGGCTAACCGGATAAGAGAGAAGCTCATAGAAGATTCCGTTTTCCCGTTCCATGAAGAAACGCCACGACGTATTCATCGCGATGCCAAAACAGGTCATGGATAGAATTCCAGGGACAAAAAAAGAAGCGTAATCTTCACTGCTTCCTGCAAAACTTCCTCCGATTGATTGTTGAAAACCATAGCCGAATATCAATAGATAGGCAATCGGCACGAAGATATCCCAAACCAGGAATGCCACATTCGTTGTGCGAAATTTGTATTCACGGTAGAGGACTCTCATTACGCCTGTCATGACTCCCCCGAACGCGCTTGAATCAATTCAATGAAAATATCTTCCAGGTCTACACCGCGCATTTCAAAGTGATCTAGTTTGGTTTCTTGCGCGAGTTGGGCGAGAGCCGCGAGTATCGCCGCTTCTTCTCCTACAACATTCATTTCAATCGAATCCCCTTTGACGATGAGTGCCTGCGGTTGCAGGATTTTCAGCTTCTCTTCGATTCCTTCAGGTGTTTCAACCGTCAGACTGATGTGAAAACGCTTTTGAGTGAGATTCTTTAAAGTGTAAAAATCTCCACTCGCAATTTTTTCTCCCTTGTTTAAGATCGCGATTTCGTCACAGAGAGCTTCCGCTTCGTGAAGAAGTTGTGTCGTTAACAGAATTGTTTTTCCTTGTTTTGCCAGATTCTTGAATATTTCGAGTGTGTTCCGCTTTACCAGTGGATCCATTCCGGTGGTGGCTTCATCCAGAAAGATCACGGGAGCATCTACAAGAAGTATTTTGGCAACTTGAAGTCGACGCCGCGTTCCCATGCTTAGATCCTGAGCGATTTCCTTCTGTTTCGCTTTTAAGTCAAATTGCTCCAACAAAGAATCGATTTTTTTCACAACCTCCTTGAATGGCAGTCCGTGCAGAATTCCGTAAATCAGGAGATTGTCACGTACGGAAGAAAGTGGCTCGACCGCTGTTTCCTGCAACACAACGGAGATATGTTTTCGGACAGCCACCGGATCTTGCAGGATGTCATGGCCCATGATCCGTGCTGTTCCGGAATCGGGTTGGAGAATGGTTGTGAGCATTCGCACCAGAGTTGTTTTTCCTGCGCCATTCGGTCCGAGCAATCCAAAAATCTGACCGGCGGAAACGCGCAGGTTCAGCTCCTTTACCGCAAAAATTTTCTGTTTGTCTTTCCCCCTAAAACTGCGCGAGAGGTTTACCGTCTCGATTGTGTGCATCAGCAAATTCTAGATGAATTCAAAGCAGACAGATAGTCAACTGCCAGGACGCCAAGACGCCAGGAAAAAAAAGAATTCTTTCTATCTTGGTCGCCTTGGCGGTTCAACATTTTCGCAATGGTCGTAAACTTCTAACGACCGTAAATGATGGCTATTTTTTCAATTGCAGCCAGAGTCCCATCACGCGGGCATCGGGATCTTCAAACAACGAAAAAGCGCCTACGTTCGGGACATCCATTCGTTCCACAACTATTTTACCGCCGGCCTCTTTGATCTTTTGCACATAAGCTTCCAGGTTATCTACATCTATATAGAGCGACATGTTTCCCGGCCACGGCCCCTCCTGTGGTTTCATAATTCCGCCGTTGATGCCCCCCTGCCCGCCGGTCTCTACCAGACGGTAGTTCATTTCCGGAATGTGTTGAATTTTCCAATCAAATATTTTTTCATAGAATTCAGAAATTTTTTCGGGCTCTTTGGACCAAAATTCCCAGTGAACAATCGGTTTTCCCATGTTATTTCTCCTTGTAAGAGAAATATTATATTCACTTTCTTTGCGGTCCTCAGCGGAGTGTCCGGCTGGCCACCGATCAACGCAGGCCATGTTTCTAGTATGTATTGACACGTCAGTTATTTCTGTATATTCTGAAATACATGGAATGAGCAAGATTAATGATCGCAGCAGGAACGAGTCAAACCTTAAGGCAAGGCGGGTCATTCCGGAGTATCCGAACCGGTTCGAAGCTTTTATTCGGCCGAATGTTTGAAGACTGGACGATTGAATCCACTCTATTTTCTCCGGGCGGCAGAGTCTTTTGCATTGCTTCGGCCGGATGCTCGACTCTGGAACTTGCCGGGCGGGGTCACCCCGTTGATGCCGTCGATCTCAATCCGGTTCAGGTTCGTTACGTCCGGGAAAGGGTTTCAGGAGCGGTTTGCCGTGAAGGTATCGTGGATCACCATCTGCGAAAGGCGCGGCGTTTTCTTTCGTGGTTTGGCCCCTGCAAAGAGGAATTGGAAACATTTCTTTGCCTGCAGGATCCGAAAGAACAAATTCACTTTTGGGAGACGCGTTTGATTCATGGCATTCCCGCAAAGCTGGTGGAGCTGGCGCTCCATAGATGGATGCTTCGATTTTTCTACCAGGAGAAATTTCTGAAAGATCTTCCGGTGAATTTCGGACAAATCATCCGCAAAAGATTCGAACGAAGTTTTAGCCTTCATCCGAATCAATCAAACCATTTTGTCTGGCGCCTTTTAATGGGAAGTGACTCGCCTGAAAAAACAAAAAACGCTCCCATAACGATTGTTCCGAATGTTCACTGCGATGACGCTGCTCATTTTCTCGAATCCGGTCCGCCGGCTCGTTATGATGGTTTCTCGCTTTCCAACATCCTCGATGGAGCGGAAGCCGATTATGCCAAAAGGTTGTGGCACGCTGTAGAGCGAGCGTCCCGGCCGGGCGCTGTGATTGTGTTGAGGAGTTTTCAAGAGCCGGAAAATGAGAAGGAAAGTTTCTGGGCGTCTCAAGACCGGGCGATGCTCTGGGGCCGAATTGTTGTTTGCAAGAAAGAATCGATTCTAGAATAGTGGCATAATGCATGTGCAAACATGGCATTGAAGTCGGGAACAAGGCTCGGACCGTATGAAATTCTAGCGCCGCTCGGCGCCGGAGGTATGGGTGAGGTTTATCGCGCATTAGATTCACGTCTCGACAGGGAAGTGGCAATTAAAGTCTTGCCGGAAGCCGTGGCCCAGGACGCTTCGATGCTGAAACGGTTTGAACGGGAAGCAAAAGCGGTTGCCGCACTTTCCCATCCAAACATTCTTGATTTTCATGACATAGGCAACGAGAACGTCACCTCTTTCGCTGTCTTGGAT
>JBKKAT010000179.1:0-2806 GCA_046714535.1 Acidobacteriota bacterium
GGCATGAAATCCTTCTGTCTTCGATATAGTCATGGATCCGGTTAACTGCCAATTGCTCATTTGTTTGGTCACTGAAATGACCACTCCATGATATTTCTCGTAGAAGAAATCAGGATTTGTAATGAAAAAATGGTTGTCGGTCAATGGATCGTTTGTCTGATTAAAAACCGTAATGAGTTCGCCCGTTACCGGATCTTCCAGGGCAATCTCTTCGTATGTGCCCCCTGTGTTAATTGTCCCGACAAAATCACGTGATCTTTTGTAAATATAATTGCCGCTGATGGCAAGTCCCTTCACAATTTCGTGATCTACTCCTACCGCAAATTGATCCGTATGTGGTGCTTTCAAATCTGGATCGATTTCGAATTGCGATGGATCCCGGACGAATATCAAATCGAGAGGCTCTCCCTCCTCATCGAGAGAAAAGCCTTCTATACGCGCTCTGTTTCTGAAGTATGGTGTTAAGAGAGCTTGATAGTAGCGACCATAGTGGCCCCGAATCTGCGTAGGTTTTGTAAATGGAAACTGATACGTAAAACCAAGACGAGGTGAAACGACATTCCAGTTTACAAGATCATCCGCTGCCGCAACGGATCCGCCAATTTCCTCTCCCGCCGTATTCAATAAAGGAAAACCAGGCCTGGATCCTTTGCTTCGGTCGAACCGAAGGCCGAGGCTCAGGACAAGATTGTCTGTGACCGAAAAAGTATCATCAACGAAGAAGCCAATGCTGTTGACTTCGCCGCCGGTATGATACGGCGTCTGGAAATATGCATACTGGTAGAGGTAATCGCCGTACGTGTAATCGTAAAACTTGACTCCATTGGTGTATGCGTAAATGTAATCGGTGGTGGCGTTTGTGTATTGCACACCGAACCGGAAATCATGATCACCCCCCATAAAATTGTCGGCGTAGTAGGATACTTTGCCGCTTACCTGGGTCTTCGTGATATCACCATCGTACCAGCTCAGAATTCCACCGGAATAGTAGGCTGTGCCGAAGTCATATCTTCCGGAAGCATAAACTCCGTTTTGCGGTTCACCGACATCATGGCCATAAAAGCCCGCATACCTCACTTCCAAAATCGTGTTGCTGTTCAAAGTAGAGGTCCAAAGAACATTTGGAGTTGGATTGCTTCCCGTTTCCACAAGAGCCGTTTCAATCGGCTTATTGATTGTCACCGGTTCCGGAATGCTGTAGTAGTCGTTATGCAGACTGAAGTGCAGATTGTTACTTTTGTTTATGTCATAAGTAAACTTAAAGAAGTACCGGTCATCATCTTCTTTTGCCGGTGATTCAGGCGGAGTTCCGGGTTGGGAAAAGTGTTCACGCCTCGTTTGAACACCACCAAAAAACCACAGTTTGTCTTTCAAGATTGGTCCCCCAACCTGCGCCGTAAGATCCGTGTATTTGTCGCGATGATATGGAATCCCATCGATCTCCGCGTTATTTCCGGTCAGACCCTGTGTTTGAAAAAAGAAGTTTACGTCGCCGTGAAATTCATTTCCGCCTGATTTCGTTACGACGTTGATCACTGCGCCCTGATAATTTCCATATTCAGCTGGCGCTCCAATATCCAGTATTTCGATTTCCTCAATGATGTCGGTGTTTGGCCAGGGCCAGGCGGCGCCGGTTAAAGCGGAAGTAAGATCGGTTCCATCCATTTGATACATATTCTCGTTGGTATTAGAACCAAGAATCGAATGGGCAAAAGCTGTGTTGTCAAAGCGCATCGGTGAGGATCCGGGCGCCATCTGAACAAAATCAAAAAAGGTGAATCTCGCAATTGGAGTATTTTCTATGTATTCTTGCGTATAGTTCGTAGAAAATCCGGGTTTGGTAGGATCAACAAGTGGAGTCTCACCCCTGATCACCATTTGTTCGGTTACCTGAGAAAGTCTCAATTTAGTGTTCTGTTCAACCGTGCTTCCTAACACTACGCGGACCTGATCGTGAACAATTGTTTGGAAGCCGGCCATTTCAAACGTAATGGAGTAGGATCCGGGTGGTAAAGCCGGGAACCGGTAACCGCCATCTCCACTCGTGGTTACGACCTGTGGGCCTCCGATCAGGGCATCGCCTTCAAGAGTAACGGTTACACCAGGGAGTGGTCCACCTTCGTCATCGGTGACATCTCCTTTGATGGATCCGGTAATGCGCTGGGCTTGAGCAAAAGTCGTAAGCAAAAGTAGGAAGAGAGTAGCCAGGATTGTATATCTCGTTCTCATCATGCCCTCCAAGAGCGAATCGTATATCTTCCACTAGAATTTGATTCTGCCATAAACCAGTAAAACTACCAACACAGGCCGTGCCGGCTAAAAGCCGGCGGACATTTATGCCGGCTAAAGCCAGCGCTCCTTTAATACCAGCCGATTGGTTGCTCGTTCAAATTAATGTAAACCTGTTTTGTTTCCAGATATTCCTCGATTCCCCAGTGACCGAGTTCGCGACCGAAGCCGGATTGTTTGTATCCACCCCAGGGGGCTTCCACATAGGTAGGCTGCATATGATTGACCCAGACGATGCCTGCTTTCAGCTGTTTCACAGTGCGGATGGCTTTATAAATATCGCGCGTCCAAACCGCAGCAGCCAATCCATATTTTGAATCGTTTGCGATCCGGATCGCATCCGCTTCGTCTTCGAACGGAATCACTGATGCAACCGGACCAAATATTTCTTCTTGCGCTAAAGTAGAACTATTATCGACATCGTAGTAGATCGTTGGTTGCACAAAAAAACCTTTTGCAAGCTCGCCTTCGCGGGCAAGGTCGCCGCCAATAGCAACTTTCAATTTTTCTTTCTTCG
>JBKKAT010000180.1:0-7747 GCA_046714535.1 Acidobacteriota bacterium
AGCATGTACTGACTGGCGAGACTGTTCAATCGCTGGAATATGGTTGGAATACAGATAAGCAAAAAAACTTTGTACGCGCTGTATTCAAAAACGAATGGGTAGAACCGGAAAAGAACTCTTCAGAGTATTGGTTGATGAACAGACCCTACGGTTATACATCCACAAGAGATGGTGGCACCCGCGAAACAAAAATGGCGCATCCAGATTGGCGAATCGCTCCTGCAATCGACGCCCAGCTTGAATGTGATATCCCGGGACTATTTGGAATTGAGTTTGTTCCCTATCTGACTTTGAAGCCATCTTCAGCCTTCGTTGCGGAAGGATCCCACGTAGAAATGAAATCGGAATAACTCAGCACTCGGCACTCATTGCTCAGCACTGGATAGGATGTGGTTCAACCTGGCCAGCACAATTGCGGACCAGGCTGTTCCACTTTTGAGTGTGGCAATTCTACTTCGAAACTTCTTGCACGACTTCGCCCGCCACTTCCGGATTATGAATCCGCGTGGCGATATCAGCCTGCGCAATGAGCCCAATGATTCGACCCTGCTCGTCAACAACAGGAAGGCGACGTACTTGATAGGTGCTCATCTTTTCGAGAGCATCTTCAAGGGGCTCGTCTTCTTTGCAACACACAGGATCGCTTGTCATTGCCTCAGAAACTTTGGTGGTTGATGCATCGAGTCCCCGGGCCAGAATATTCAACACAAGATCCCGATCTGTCACTATCCCGACCAGCCGGCGTGATTGAGTTTCAACAACCGGCAAAGGTCCGACATCCTCTGCCTTCATCATTTCAGCAGCTTTTTTTGCAACATCGTCAGGAGCACAGCATACCGGGTCGCGGGTCATGATGTCACCGCATTTGAAACGCATTTCGCACCTCCAAGAATCGAACTGGCATTAAACAGGTCGACGGCCCTGAATCACTCGAATCAAAACGACTGCTATAGCCAGAATTAACAAAATATGGATGAAGCCGCCGAGGGTGTAAGAGCTCACCATACCGAGCAGCCACAGTACCAACAAGACAACGAAAATTGTCCAAAGCATATCTTTTTACCTCCAAACATGCTTCAAACTAACCATTCCTGAGCATAAAAGGAATTCATGGAAACATAAGAATTCTGTAGTGTTTTACGTTTCCCGTTTGTCAACGAAAGCCTGACGGTCGTCGAGCTTTAAACACAATCATGTCGAGGACTGGGCCACAAAACAATCTACCGGGCGCGACTGCAGATAGCCCTCTTTCCGCAGTAGATTAAGGTTAAATAAATTCTCTACCGGAGGTTATCGGACAATGGAAGATGAGCGTCGCAAGAATCCGGAGAAAGAGAGACAGGATCCGTCGAATCCGATCGATCAAACGGAACGGGAACCGTTTCGCGAACCGAAGAGACCGTTTGATCCTAACGTAGAACGGGAAGAAGATGAGGTGAAAAGAGATAAACGGTTGTAGGGAACGCGGCCCGGAATGCCGCGCTACTCTTCGCCTAACTTCACTTTGCGCTGGATGGCCGCAAGATAGTCGTCCATCTCCTGAACATTCCTAAAAACCGTGATTCCCGGTAGTGCTTTGATGATTTCCAGAACCTTTACGATTTGAGGCTGTAAATCAACGAGTAAAACCGAACCCTTGTTTGCTGAAAGCGCTTTTTGAGTTTCGATCAAGACTCGGACACCGGCACTACTAATAAAGTCGAGTCTAGCCATATTCAAAATGAGTGATTTCGGCTTTTGACTCAGAACAGGCTGAAGGGCGGCTTCAAATTCCGGTGCTGACGTGCCATCCAATCTGCCCTCCAATGAGAATTTGTAAATTCCGGCGTCCGGTTGGGAAAGATTTTGAGTTTTTAGTGCCATGCGCTCCCTCCTGGTCGCGAGTGACGAGTGTCCAGTGGTCAGTCTCTATTCACTGGCCACTGGACACTTGCCGCAAGGCATCAGGCGTAAATCCCGCGCATTTTTATTGTATCAACAACACGCTGGATCCCGAGCATATAAGCAGCGGTTCTCAGATTCACATGGAATCGTTTGGAGTAATCCACTACTTCATGAAAACTCGGTACAAGGACATCTTCCAACCGTTCATTGACCACATCCTCACGCCAGAAATATCCCATACGGTCCTGCACCCATTCAAAATAGGAAACGGTTACGCCACCGGCATTGGCTAGAATGTCCGGAATGACGATGACACCTCTTTCATCTAAAATCTTTTCACCTTCAACCGAAGTGGGGCCATTGGCGCCTTCGCAAATTACTTTCGCTTGAATTTTGGCCGCGTTCGCTGATGTGATTTGATCTTCGAGAGCAGCAGGGATCAAAATGTCACACGGGAGTTCTAAAAGAGCTTGATTATCAATTTCCTGAGCGTCCGGAAAACCTTTCAAAAATCGCTTTTGCTTGATGTGTTCCAGGACAGCATCAATATCCAGTCCCTTCTCGTTGTAAATGCCTCCCTGAATATCGGAAACACCCACGATCTTGCAACCGATACGATTCAGAAGCATGGCAGATATGCTGCCCACATTTCCAAAACCCTGAACAACGACCCGGGATTGCGCAAGATCGAACCCCAGCCATTTAGATACCTGCTGGCACATGATCATCACGCCACGGCCGGTCGCTTCCTTACGTCCCCTCGAACCGCCAAGACTCTCCGGTTTACCTGTAACAACCGCGGTAACGGTCTGACGCGCATGCATGCTATAGGTATCCATGATCCACGCCATCACTTTCTCATTCGTATTCATATCCGGCGCAGGAACATCTTTTTCCGGACCAAGAATTTCAAGAATTTCTGAAGTATAACGGCGCGTGATTTTTTCAAGTTCCCTTTCCGACAGGACGTGCGGATCGCATCTGACACCACCTTTTGCGCCACCAAATGGTATGTTTACTACCGCACATTTCATGGTCATCCAAGCTGCGAGAGCCCGCACTTCATCCAGATTTACATCAGGCGAAAACCGGATTCCACCTTTGGCCGGTCCGCGAGCAATGCTATGTTGGACCCGATAACCGGTGAAGACTTCGATCCGCCCATCGTCCATTTGCACAGGAAGGTACACGGTCACTTCGCGCATCGGGTACTGCAGGATTTTGTAAAGACCGCGGTCGATATCGAGTAGCTGCGCCGCCCGGTCAAAACGCGCCATGGTCGATTCGTATAGACTATCTTCGGTATGCCTGGATTCTAGAATCATTTTCTACCTGGCGGTCCTGGCGTCTTGGCGGTTCATTAAATGGCGGCCGGAATTGGCACACGGAATTTTGGAAAATGCCGAACTTTATTCTTCCACAAAACCAGATCCCATTTCGCGGTCTGTTCTAATATTTTAGATACAAGCTCGGAATGCAGATGATGTCCCGCTTTGTACGCAACGAAATGGCCCAGTAACCTGTAATTCAACAACGCCAGGTCGCCCACCAGATCCATGATCTTGTGACGAACAAATTCATCGGGAAAGCGCAAATGCTCATTGAGAATGCCCTGCTCGGTCAATACGATTGCATTTTCCAGCGAGCCTCCCATAGCAAGATTCTTGGCGCGCATCAGCTCAATTTCGTGCAAGAAACCGAAAGTTCGGGCAGGCGCCAGGTGACGAATAAAACTGTCTCGTGTAATCCGGATTGTCTTTTCCTGTTTCCGGAGCCATGGGTGATTAAAACTAATGGTATAAGAAATTTCAAAATGATCGGAGGGGTACACTCCGATAAAACGATCTCCGTCCTTTGCTTCTATCGGCTCGAGAATTTGCAAGAAATAGTTGTAACGGTCCAGTCGAACAGTCTCGGCGGTGGCAAGCATCTTCACAAAAGGCGCAGCACTGCCATCCATGATCGGAACTTCATCCGCATCAATTTCAATGATTACGTTGTTAATGCCGACGCCGTAAAGCGCTGCCAGCAAATGCTCGACAGTAAAAACTTTAATATCACCATTCCGAATAGAAGTCGCGTAATTGACCTGTGTGATGAATTCTTGCTTGACGGGAATTTCTGCCCCGCCCAGATCAGAGCGACGAAAAATCACGCCTGTATTCTCGGCAGCCGGCAACATCCGTAAATTGACCGGCTTTCCTGAATGCAGACCGATACCGCTGCAGCTTACAGCCTTCTGAATCGTCTTTTCAAACTCCATCAGTGATTCTCCTTAACTCTTCCCTGCTAACAATATCTCCTTCACCGTCTCATTAAAATAATCCGGTCCCAACGGTAATCTCGCGGCGATCCGACTGTTGTAATGCTGTTTGCCTCGCAATAAGTCCGTTTTCAACATATCAAGAATTTCTCTTCTACTTCCTGCTTTTTCAATTTTGTCCTGATTATAAAGCTTAATTTCAGATATGATCAACCGGGCAATCCGTTTGGCCTCGAGAATCAAAGCCTCGGTAGCCTCCTGGTCGGCCGAACTCGCAGGTGTATCTACCGCCGTTTCAGTCCGACTTGATTCCTCTAGAACCCCCGCTCCGTTCTCAGGGAGGGTAATCACAAAATCATGAGAGCAGTAAGGACATCGGAGCTTTAACCGTTTCCCTGCATATGTCTGCTCATCCACCGATCCGGTTCTTCCGCACTGCTGGCAAACAATAGTCATTTGTCCAAAAGCTTGCGAATTACGAATAAAAATCGCGTCATTTTATCATACGAAGTTCTCTAGAGTCAAAAGGTTACAGCTAACGCAGTGACCAGTGACTAGTGGCCAGTGACCAGTGAAAACCTGGCCGAACTAGTCACTAGTCACTGGTCACTGGCAACTTACTCAAAAAGTATGAACCCCATATATACATCCCGGCAAACGCAAATTCCACTGCCCCGAATACCAGAATCGTTCTGGGCAGGGAAAACGTGAGCACATAATAAAACATCAACAGGCTAAAAAGGAGCCGGCCCGCTCCGTCAAAGAAGATAAAGGGTAGCAGCCGTCGTGGATTCTTAGCGCTGTACAGTAGAGTCGCGCCAAGAATCACTACTCCCGCCCCAAAACCATGTATCAAGAGCTGGTGCAGGGGATCCGATGGAAAAATCAACGTAACTTCCCTTCCGAAAATGTTTTTCTCCCAAGCCGTTGCCGACTTGAAAAACCATTGCAAAAGCCAGTTGCTCAAGAAAACGCAACCCATGCTCAAATTAAATAGACCTCCCAAGTACAGACTTAGCCTTAGAACTCGCATGGTCGGTATGTTAGTTCAGTGTCGAGTAATGAGCAATGAGGGATGAGTTATGATAGTATCGCGCCTATGAAAGCAGTGATTGTCACTTATGTGGTGAAAAAAGGACGCGAGCAAGAATTTGCAAAAATCCTGCGAAAACATTGGAAAATTCTCCGAACTGAAAATCTCGCCACGGAGCAACTCCCTTTTCTGCTAAGAGATCCGGAAAATCCTTCGGTTTACAAAGAAATCTTTGAATGGAAAAGCCGCAGATCATTCCACAAGGCGCATGAATCGCGTAAAGTCCAGGAGATCTGGCGTAAGATGATGGAGCTTACAGAAGAGGGCGGAATGGAACCGGCTAACTTTGAACGAATTTAGTCCTTTTACAGCGCTCTCGATATTCTGCGGTTCAACTCTTTATCTGCTGAAGTCTCCCGAGCCGGTGATTGTTCCGGTCCTGCCATCAAAGAGTCTGACATTGTGTGACACCGCCGCCTCGATCACAGAATCCGAAGCGAATGCGACAAGGTCCACCGTAGCTCTGCCCAGAGGGTTCTGAACATCACCGTTCAACACCAGATGGTTATCTCTGACGCTGCCTTTTACGTCCGCATCAATTCCGGCCCCTGAGTAGGTGTAGCTGCCTTCTACTTTCGTGCCGTCCTGACGCAACACCATGACCGCATTCACTGTGGTTCCGCGTTGAAAACCTGCATCCTCGCAAACGTCGGTAGGGGAACAATTTTCAACCTGCACACTCGCTCGCCAGGTTCCAGCGATATTCACACCGGCAGATCCGCTTTCATCATCCTCAAAAATGCAGGCGGACAGCACCAGAGTGAAACCAAAAACAAAGAAACGTTTGATAAGAGACACTTTTCTCATTAGAATCATCTCCGTTTAAGGATTATAACATGACAGACAAATCGTTTCGTTTGCGTTTTGCTCCGAGCCCCACAGGATATCTTCACGTGGGGGGAGCTCGAACCGCCCTCTACAACTGGCTTTGCGCTCATAAGTTGAACGGCACATTCATTTTGCGAATCGAAGATACGGATGTGCAGCGCTCTTCGGAGGAAATGGTTCAGATCATTTTAAACAGCATGGAATGGTTGAAATTGAATTGGGATGAAGGGCCATTTTTTCAATCACAGCGCCTCGATCTGTACAGACAAGCGGCACTGCGGCTGGTAGAACGCGGAAAAGCTTACCGGTGTTTTTGCAAACAGGAAGACCTGCAGGCGCGCCGAGAATCAGGATTGAAAGCGTCAGGAGCCTGGAAATACGAACGAATTTGTATGGATCTTCCTCCTGAGGAAATCGACAAGAAACTAGTGAACAACGAGCCTCACGCGATTCGATTTGTTATGCCTGCCGGTCGAACAGCTTTTCAAGATCTTGTGCACGGTGAAATTTCACTTGATCACGGTTCGATCGATGACTTTGTTTTGCTGCGGTCAGATGGTCATCCCACTTATCATCTTTCGGTGGTGGTGGATGACATCGACATGAAAATCACGCATGTGATCCGCGGGGATGATCACATTTCCAATACTCCCAAACAGATTCTTCTTTATGACGCATTCGGCTCCATTCCGCCCGATTTTGGTCATCTTCCCTTGATACTGGGTCCCGATAAAAAGCGACTGAGCAAACGGCATGGCGCGGTTGCCGTGGAAGAGTACCGAAACCAGGGAATTCTTCCGGAAGCCCTGGTGAATTTCCTGGCTTTGCTCGGTTGGAATCCCGGAGATGACAGAGAAATTTTCAGCCTTGATGAATTGACAAAAGAGTTTGACCTCGCGCGAGTCGGAAGCAGTAACGCAGTATTTGATTTCAAAAAACTGCAATGGATGAACGGAAGGTACATGTCTTCTTTGAGTCTCGAAAGAATTTTGGAAGCGCTGGAACCTTACCTGCCAAACAAAGAATGGAGCAAAGATCCTGAGTTTGCGCAGCGCGTCGATCTGATGCGAACACGTGCTGTCACTCTCATTGAACTCGTGCAGATGTTAGAACCTTTTTATCGTGAGGATTTTGCATACGACGCCAAAGGGCTTGAGAAAGCGCGCAAGGAATCCGGGTTGAAGCCGCTACTCGAAGAATTCATGCGGAGTTTATCGCAACTACCGGATTGGCAGGTTGCGACCCTGGAAACTCACTTACGGACCTTCACCGAAACAAAAGGAGTCAAACCGGCTGTTCTGATTCATCCAATCCGGTTGGCTGTGAGTGGCAAAACATCGGGACCTGGTCTGTTTGAGCTTCTCCATTCCATGGGACAGGCCGGCACGGTCCATCGACTCGAACGCTTTCTTTCGGAATTGTGAAATACGAACGCATCTGGCAACTCGTTCAGAAAATTCCGCGCGGAAAAGTTGCCACCTATGGGCAGATTGCAAGAATCGCTGGAATTGAAGGACAAGCGCGTTTTGTGGGCTACGCACTCCACGGCCTCCCGCGCAACTCCGGCATTCCGTGGCATCGCGTAATCAATTCACAGGGACGCATTTCGCTACCCGGAGTCCCCGCTAAATCTCAGCGGCGCTTGTTGGAAGCCGAGAAAGTTGTGTTCAGCCCCGCCG
>JBKKAT010000181.1:0-2639 GCA_046714535.1 Acidobacteriota bacterium
AACCGATGCCCGGGTATCGGTATCGCCTGGTTACGGAAAGCGGATCGCCTGTGGAAGTGGGGATGGCCGGACGGCTTCAGGTTACCGGGCCGGGGATGTTTCAGGGTTACCTGAATCCCGAAAAGCGGGCTAATGAAGTATTGGACGATGGAATCTGGTTCTCCACAGGGGATTATGCCACCGCTGCTGAAGACCTGATAACAATTTGCGGACGGTCTGGTTCGGTTATTCATGTGGCAGGCCAAAAAGTTTTTCCGGAAGAAGTCGAAACCGTCTTAAATCGCCATCCCGAAATCGTCACCTCAAGAGTTACTGGAAAAACACATCGTCTCTTTGGCGAGATTGTTCACGCTGATGTCGTTCTCCGCGACAAGACTGCGCAGGTTGACACAGAAGATATCATCCGTTTCTGCCGCAGGGATCTTGCAAGTTTTAAAGCTCCTCAATCGATCACTTACGTGGACGAAATTTCCACTACAGCAAGCGGCAAAATCCGCAGGAATGCCAAAGGAGTTTGAAACATAGTCCGATTGCTTCTAATACGCTGGAACATAGGAGTGAGATTATGGAACAAAGAAAACTCTTAAGATCCGTTGGGTTCTTCCTTATTCTTATTTGTCTGGGAATTCAATCTAACGCTCAGGTGGTTGCTAAAGGTGGAGAGGTTTTTGAACTTCGTTCGCCTATGATCGTGAGTATTCCATTCAAGGAAATCACCTTTTTAGGAGGCACCTACTGGAAATTTCCTGATCTGCGCAAATATGTCTGTGATGGTGTAGATTATCAAATCGCTGCAAGTGATGATAGGAAAAATGCCGTCAATCGAAAGTCATAAATTAGGCAAACTGGTTGTCGACGGCACACTCTACGTACGTCCGTCGCACGATCGAACGGTGGATTTGCAATTCGATTTGCTTCGTGGTGAGGAGGTCATCGCCAGTGAACTCAAGAAAGGTATCGATGCCGAAGAGGAGGACACCACAGGGTTTAGCATAAAGATTCCAATTAAGCCGGAAAAATTTCAGACGCTCATTTCAGATCGCAACAATTCTTCTATGAGAATCACCATGACTGTACAGTGAATTGCCGCCGACAAGCGAAAACGACTTTGCCATTCGAACAAATTTTTCCGAAGGAACAGAAACGTTCTTTTCTGTCCGTATCAATTTCTTTACATTAGAATATGCATATTAAGCGCGATTTCAACGGCAACAACATTTGGCTTTGAGCCTTTGCACTGAGGCAACCATCGACGGTTTCATTACTAAAATTCGATCCCGCTACAAACGAATCAAGGCCGAGTTTCATCATTTGATAAAGGAGGGGGACACAAAAGTCGGACTGCGCAAACGGCTTCAAGCCATTTTCCGCACTCTTATGACAGGGCATTCTAAGCCTTTGCCATTGGCTGCGGCCGTCACTTTAGGGATAGTCATCGGGTGCACGCCATTTTTTGGTTTGCATCTCTTGCTGTGTGTAATCTTCGCTTCGTTATTGAGACTGAATTTGTTTGTGACTTACCTGGCAGCTAATATTTCGATCCCGCCACTGGCGCCGTTTCTGGCAGCGGGCAGCATTCAGATTGGTCATTATTTATTTCACGGACGATTTTTGGAGTTTTCATTTACCTCTTTGGAAGAAATCCGGACGCGGTTTTTCTTATATTGGTTGGCTGGATCAGGTGTTCTCGGCTGCGGCCTTGGGTTCGTTGCCGGCTCTCTTGTTTATTTTATAGCCCGCTTCAGTCGGGCTGAACGACTCGGACTTAAAGCCGAATTGTCTGTTGAAATCGACAGTTTGTTCAGAGCTGCCTTGCCCTTTGGAAAATTTCGGGCCCATTTCATCAAAGGCAAATTGATGCATGATCCCGTGTATAAGATCATCATGCAAAAAGTCCCAATGGGTCGCTCCTTTGTTGATCTTGGGGGAGGCTATGGGATTTTGGCCTGCCTCTACGCGTTGAAGTCCATGGACCGTTCGCCTGCAGTGCGGGTCATCGATTGGGATGAACCTAAGATTGAATTTGGACGATGTCTGGCCAAGTCCTTGAAGCAAAATGTTGATTATATTCTTGCCGATATTTTTTCTGACTTGCAAGCAGGCAATTTAGATACCTCTGAAATTTATGCTTTGATAGACGTTCTGCATTATCAACCAGTGTCCCGGCAAACCGCTTTCCTGATACAGCTTGGCCAGCGCATCCCTGCCGGAGGTTATCTGCTAATTCGGGATATCGATGCCGATTTGAAAATCAGAACTGTGATCACCGTTTTACAGGAGCGCCTGAGTCTCTTCTTTTCTTTTACCAAAGCCACCAGAATTTATCCAAGATCCGGCACCGAGCTAAGTCAACAACTGCAATCAATGGGATTTGAAGTTTGCGAAGTGCCTGCCTGGCAAAGGACACCCTTTGCTAACAAACTTTGGATCGCTCGCAAGCCAAACAATCCTTCTTAGCCTAATCGATAGCTTGATGCAAAGGGCTACTGCAACGTTTTTCTATTCAAGAACAATTTCCAAAGTGCCGTCCATGTCTTCCAGTTTTGCCAGCCTGGAATCGTGATTGACAGGTCCGGCGGCAGTAGTTCCGCAAGCAGTTTGTGACCATCTGCCATCCGGTCGTCAGCTCCGTACATAAG
>JBKKAT010000182.1:0-6979 GCA_046714535.1 Acidobacteriota bacterium
GAGCTCATAATTTCATATATATTTTCATCGTCTCGCAAATATCGAAGATAGCTGGCAAGGTAAAGATCGCCCGTAAAGAGCCAGCCGTTCTTTCGTTCAAACAAACAGATGTGATCTTCCGAGTGGCCCGGCGTGAGCACAACTTCAAAATGATAGCGTGATGTTTCTATTTCCGGACCAATCGGAGTGATCGATGCAGGTTCCGGCCGCCCCCAGATGAGTCTTCGGTAAAAAGGGATTTCTTTGCAGGTCTGCCTCAAAAGGGATTCAGATCGCTGATGAGCAAAACACTGAAGTCTGTTCTTATGCAAAAGGAGGCGAAGATTGCCGGTATGATCCTCGTGGTGGTGAGTCACTATTATTTTTGTGGCGTTCAAACCGGAAAACAACTTATCCAGGGGGCGGGCCATGTTGACCGGACCGCAATCGATCAACGCAGAGTCTAGATAGAAAAATCCCGTGGCATAAAGATACTTTCCGGCGTACGTACGTGCCACCTGCCAGTAATGAACTTCTTCAAAGACGTGATGGTGAATCATGGCATCCGAAAGTTTACCATTGTTAAACCCCTCCTGGCGGGCACGGAGGACGCCCTCCGAAAAACGTGATTCAAGAACTATTGACATCGTACTACAACCATTGTAGTATGGCCGTACTATGACGATAATGGCACTACTGGAGAGGAAAGCCATGAGGAGTAAACTCCTGTACATTGTTTATATCTTTTGTATTTACGTGGCCCTGGGGATGCTGTTAAGGCTATTTTAGAAATCACCTGTTGTCCGTTCATTCCGCTTGGAAGGCAGCACTGCTTGTGAGGGGGCTGCCTTTTTTTTATAGTCGCCAGTGATCAGTGACTGGTGGCCAGTGTTCAGTGCTACAATCTCCCATAAGCAAGGAGACAAATGGAAGACAAGCAACCACAACTTGTTCGAGGCCTGGGGGCGTGGGATGCGGCACTGCTCACGATTGGTTCTGTGCTGGGTACAGGCATTTTCATAACCACCGGTGATATTGCCCGGGTGCTGCCGCATCCCGGATTAATTTTGTTTGTCTGGATTCTGGGCGGCGTATTTACTCTTGCAGGTGCCCTTACTTACGCGGAGCTCGGTGGGATGTTCCCTCGCGCCGGGGGACAATATCAGTATTTGAAGGAAGCGTACGGAATATTCTGGGGATTCTTGTTTGGATGGGGGGCCTTCTGGGTAATTATGACCGGCGGGATCGCGGCGCTAGCGGTCGGTTTTGGACAATATCTGGGCGCATTCATTCCCTTCTTTTCAACGGACAATGTCCTCCTTTCCCTTCCTCTGGGATTTACAACCTGGAATCTGAACGGTGGACAGCTCGCGGGAGCTATAGCGATTGCGTTTCTGACATTCATTAACTATCTGGGATTAAAAGAAGGAGCCGGCGTTCAGAATGTGGTTACTGTGATCAAAATCGCATCCCTTCTCGGTTTGGCTTTACTGGGATTGCTTGTGGAAGCGAGGGTGAAACCGGCACTGACTTCCGGACTTCCCGGTGGCAGTCTTACGGCGGCAATCGGTATTGCTCTGATCGCGGTGCTTTGGAGTTATGACGGCTGGTATGGCGCCACGAATGTAGCGGGCGAGATGCGTCGTCCTGAACGGGATCTCCCCATCGGTCTTATCGGCGGAACGATTGCGGTAACCATCCTCTACACTTTGATGAACCTTGTCTATGTGCGCGCTCTTTCGGTCCAAGAAATGGCAGAAACGGGACGCGTAGGGGAAGCGGCAGCATCAGCCTTGTTCGGACCGATTGGCGGTAGAATCATCACCGCAGCTGTTTTGATCTCCACATTCGGTTGTATTTCCTCCACCATTCTTTACGCAGCGCGCATTTATTTCCCCATGGCTCAGGATGGTGCGTTTTTTCCGGCACTCGCCCGGATCCATCCTCGTTTTCGAACTCCCTCCACCAGCATCGTCGCTCAGGGGGTCTGGGCGTTCTTACTCACTTTTTCCGGAACCTACGAGCAACTGTATACCTTCGTTATTTTTGTCGTAATTGTATTTCATCTAGCTACAGGAGTTGCCGTCTTCGTTCTAAGGAAGAAACGTCCCGATGCGCACAGACCTTACCGAACATGGGGTTATCCTGTTGTTCCTGTGATTTTCATCCTTTCTTCGTTCCTCCTGGTCGCAAACACTCTGGTGGAAAAGCCGATGGAGTCGCTGATCGGAGTATTCATCCTTGCGCTGGGAATTCCTGCTTATTACTGGTGGAAAAGAGCTTCAAAAAAAACAACGTAAACCGGTAATTCCATGATCGTCCCGATGCTTTCCAAATCTACGGAAATTCTTCCCGCCGGCAAAGATTTTATTTTTGAAATCAAACTGGACGGACAGAGAACCATCGCAGAGATCAGCAAGAAAAAGTTGCTACTGTACACGCGCAATTTTCAAAATGTAACGGACAAATATCCTGAGCTCGATGTGCTGATCAGCTGCATCAAAAAAAAATCGGTGATTCTGGATGGAGAAATCGTGGCGCTCCAGGAGGGACTCCCCTCTTTCCAATTGTTGCAGCAACGCATGAGTTTACGGGACATGAGAGCCGTTAGCAGGGCGATGGAGGATATACCGATTCTGTACTATGTTTTTGACATCCTCGAATCTGATGGAAAATCACTCCTGAAAACTCCTCTTCAAGAACGGAAAGAACTTCTTCAGTCAGCCATAAACCCGTGTGACGCAGTAAAAGTCCTCCCGTTTTTCACCTCGCGTGACTTTGTTTTGCAGCAAGCAAGCGCCTTTGGATACGAAGGTGTGGTCGCAAAGAAAAGCAACAGTTTCTACTATCCCGGGCAGCGTACCGATCTGTGGCAAAAATTGAAATTCCAGCTTACCGATAGTTTTGTGATCGGAGGCTGGATCGAAGGTGGACGCTCCCAGAATTTCGGTTCGATTCTGATCGGAAAATACGACGGGCCGAAACTCGTCCACTGCGGTCGCGCAGGGACCGGTTTCAATGAAGCGATACTGAAAATGTTAATGGCAAAATTTCAAAAGCTTGCCTCACCCCGTAGCCCCTTTGTTCATGTTCCTGCCACACGCGAACGAATCCACTGGCTGAAACCGAAACTCGTAGCCGAAGTGAAGTTCAAAGAATGGACGAAGGCTCACATTGTTCGAGCCCCGGTTTTCCTCGCCCTCCGCGAAGATATTCCGCCCCATCTGTGTAAAATCTGACGTGTTTTGTTCCCCGCAGAATCTTAATTTCATTTATAATTCAGTTGTGAGGTTGTATGCTTGAAATGATTCGTGGTCGAACCACTTGATGACTGAGACCCACTGATTTCAATAGACTCATCGATCCCTACCGGCCTAATATCTCCATCGATATGGGAAATGTGATGGGTTATTCGTTTACCATTCCGCGCTCAAAGACGGCTCGAGATTCTTTATCGGTCTGGAACCGAATATCAGACCGCTCGAAAAAATTCTCCGAAAAGATTCATCGTAACGCCAGGAAAGGTGGTGCCCCGAACGCGCTCTATTTACGATCTTCAATTGAAAACCTCCCTGAAGAACTGAACGGTATTGCAGATCACGTCTTTGTATTGTTTCCCTGGGGATCGCTGCTCGGCGCCATTCTCGGTGAGAAGAGACTGCTGGAGCAGATCCGTAGAATCTGCGCACCGAATGCGCGCATGGAAGTTGTTTTCAGTTTCGAACCCGTAAAAGATCGATCAGAACTGGAACGTTTCGGCATTGAATCACTTTCGGGCGAAGAGTTAGAAAACAAGCTGATTCGTGCGTATCGCGATGCCGGTTTCCTGGCGCAGCTGCATTTTCCTGCGGATTTGTCCGGAGCGCGCACAACCTGGGGCCGGCGGCTCGCACAAAACAACAACAGACGATTTTTTAGGGTCAGCGCTCATTCCTTTTCTGACTTCCCCTCGCTTTTTTCTAAACCGTAGCCTGCATTTCGCCATCCGCTATAACCGCCATCCATCGATATCACATTCGTGTAACCCATCTTTTGCAGATTGTCTGCAGCAAGCGCTGAACGAAAACCGCCTCCGCAATAGAGAACGATCTCCGCATTTGCGTCAGGTATTTTTGCTTCTATGTCTCTTTCGATGGTTCCTTTTCCCAGATGAATCGCGCCGGGCAAGTGATCCCGATTCCATTCGCTTTCTTCGCGCACGTCGACCAGATAAAATTTTTCACCGCGATCCATTCTCTGTTTCACCTCTTCGACCGTCGTTTCTCTTACCCGCTTCTTTGAATCGTTCACAATCTCAAGAAATCTGGGTGAATGACTTTTCATTTCTCCTCCTAACCTTCAATATGAATTCGATTTGCTCCTCGAACAACCATGATAAGCTGAAAGTTCAGCAATGAGTTATGAAGTAATGAGCAATGAGTGACCGTCCCTGTACTCATTACTCATTACTCATTACTCATAGCTAAGGCACATCTTTCGAGGTGAACGATGGAAACAATGACAGAGATCGGAACCTGGAGGTTCCTTCTTCCGGAAGTGATCGAACTATTGCAGGAAGATCCGCGGGAGATTCCGGAAGCACTCAGTGATCTGCATCCCGCGGATGTTGGCGAAATCATTAATCATCTTCCTGTGGAACTAATTCCCCGGTTCTTGTCTGTATTTCCGATTGAGCAAGCGGCCGATTTTTTTGAATACACATCCGAGCCGATTCGCCTCGACGTGATGCCCATGATGGATCTGGCTACAGCCGGAGCATTGCTGGATGCAATGGAACCGGATGAACAGGCCGATATCGTTTCGAAACTACCTGAAGAATTGCGGCAAAGCCTATTGCAACGCCTCACTCCGGCCAATCAACAGGAAGCTCTGCAGATACTTCAATATCCTGAAAACACCGCCGGCCGTATCATGACAACGGAGTACATCTCCGTTTCCCCGAATTCCACAGTTCGTGAAGCGTTGGAAGCTATAAAAAAAGGGCTTCCGACACGCGAAAGTTATCATCATGTCTATGTTTTGGAAGGAAATTACTTAAAGGGAGTTTTATCGATTCGTGACTTGCTTCTGGCAGATGAGAATGTATCTGTAGCTGAGGTCATGAACCCTCAGGTCATCACTGTTCTTCCGGAAGCAGATCAGGAACAAGCGGCGCGTTTGTTGTCGCGATACGATCTTCTCTCCGTACCGGTCGCAACCGAAGATGGACGAATGCTTGGAGTTGTAACCGTAGACGACATCATCGATGTTCTTGTAGAAGAGCAAACGGAAGATATGCAGAAACTCGGGGCGGTCGAGCCCTTCGAATATCCCTATTTTCAAACCAGTTTCTGGGAAATCATACGCAAACGTGCTGTCTGGCTCGTGTTGTTGTTCATTGCCGAATTCTTAACCGGGTATGCCTTGCGTCATTACGAATCGGCTCTGGAACACGCCATCAGCCTTGTATTTTTTATTCCTCTCATCGTTAGTTCCGGTGGAAATTCAGGTTCGCAATCCTCCACTATCATCACACGATCACTTGCTACAGGAGATATTCAATTCTCCAACATTCTGCAGGTGTTATGGCGCGAGAGTCTATCGGGCATCGTTATGGGCCTGCTTTTGGGAGCAATCGGTTTTGTGAGAGCTTATTTCTGGGATACTGGCTTGGCCGTATCGATGATTGTCGGTTTTACTCTTCTTGGGGTCGTAATGCTTGGAACAGTACTCGGCGCTATTCTGCCCTTAATTCTGAAACGTGTCGGATTTGACCCTGCCGTAAGTTCTGCACCCGCGATCGCCTCTTTGGTGGACGTATGCGGAATCTTGCTTTATTTTAACATTGCGCGCTGGTTTCTTGGGATCAATTAGAGAGTTATTTTCTGAACATTGATCAGCACCGTTAAAACGATGCTCAGCAAGATTGAAGTCACGATAGGAAAATAAAACTCAAAATTATCGCGCTTTACGTGAATATCGCCGGGTAGCTTTCCTAGCCAGGGTACGTGCAGTTTCAGGGTGATGATAAGTCCAACGACAACCAGAAGGATTCCTATAATGATGAGTAGTTTCCCCAATTCTGAGTGCATTCGTCTGAATAATAGTCACCCGTTTTGGATAACGACAAGTAACCTTAGGATTTTAAAAGGGTTTATAGAATTATGAGGATAGCTCAAGCAATACTTGCAGTCCTTCTTGCGATTGTGATGGTTACCGTGACCATCGCTTCGGCCCCACCCGGAGATTCCGTTGCTTCCCACCGGATCGATTCGAGCCACAAAACACTTTGGGCTGAAAAACAGATTGTGCCGGCTCCGCTGAGCTCCGATGAAGAATTTTTGAGAAGGGCGTATCTGGACATAACGGGACGAGTGCCGACTGCGGAACAAGCACTTCCCTTCTTGAATTCAAAGGACCCGGATAGAAGGCAGAAGCTTTTGTGGCAACTGGTGAAAAGTCCGGAATTTGCAGAGTATTTTGCTTCTCTCTGGACTGCATTGTTTCTGGGATACAAAAATGATCCTTACGTACAGCGCTCAGCTTTTCAAGAATGGTTGCAATCGAGAATTGAACGTAATGTCGGATGGGACAAAATCGCCACGGAGGTGATTGTGGCCTCCGGGTCACTAAACGATTCTCCCCCGTTGAACTGGTATGCGAGACACAAGCTCGATGCGCCGGATCTTGCAGATGACACCTCACGTTTATTTCTTGGGATTCAGCTCGGCTGCGCTCGTTGTCATAATCATCCGCATGAGAAATGGAAACTGGAAGATTTCTACGGGCTCGCAGCTTTTTATTCGGGTCTGAAAAAAGATCCACTGAGCCGCACGGAGAAACGACGGGTCAGACAACTAAAACAGCGCAGGCAGGAAATGATCGAGCAATACAAAAAGCCTGAGCTTGCGAAAAAGAATCAACCTGAGATGGTGAAGCAAATGCGACAGGATGTTCGCGATTTTTTGCGAATGGTTCAGGAACCAGCTGACTCCATCACCGCTGAAATTCAAGGCAAGAA
>JBKKAT010000183.1:0-3813 GCA_046714535.1 Acidobacteriota bacterium
TTCTGATGAAACCGTAAAAAACAGCATAATCACGAGCCTCCCTAAGCACAACCGGAAAAACTAATGCAACATCAGGGTAAAGCCGGCGGTCATTTCTATTTGCGACTGAATTCCGCGAGTTCCAGGCACACTTCCTCTTGAATTGCGTCCACGCCTCGCAGGGAAATGTTGAAATTGTTTGCGATCATCGCGAATGCAAGGCGCTCCCCGTCTCTGGTTGTGACATAGCCGGACAGTGAACGAACGGAGCCTATGTAGCCTGTTTTTGCGCGAACGTTCCCCTCAGCCGATGTTCCTACCATCCTGTTCCTCAAAGTTCCATCCACGCCTGCGATGGGGAATGAATCGCGAAAATAAGGATAAAGAGGTTCCTGGTAGATGCCTGCGAGAATTTGAGTCAGCAAATCCGATGTAACGAAATCGTAGGAGGAGAGTCCGGATCCGTCTTCCATAACCAGGTCGGAAGGATTGATTCCCAGCGGAGCTAACGTTTCCCGAATTGCTTTTTGCGCGCCGTGAAAACTTCCTTCATCGCTGTCCGTTGCGCCGATTGTTTTAGCGACCGAATCAGCAATCAAGTTATGGCTGCTTTTCATCATCTCGGTGAGGATGATTCTCAGCGGAGGTGAAACGTGTGTATGCAAAAGGCGATACCGTTCGGGATTCAATTTTATTGAGTCAGCTTCCACTCGAGTAGCGCGTCTGGAATCACGGGCGCGAATTCCCTTGCTCTCCAAGGTTTCTTTCAACACAGCAGCAAAGTAGCCGGCCGGTTCATGTATTGTGATGTACCTGATATCGGTTCGATCCCGGGTGCCGATTCTTCCTCGCAAGACGATTGTATTGCTGTTCTCCAGGCGGTAAGCCACAAACCGATTCGAATGGCCGGATCGGGTAGAAACATGATTTTGAACGCGAACATAGCGGTTGTGAGGACTCAAACGTACGGAGGCCAGTCTGCCTTTTCTGCCCGGTTTCACCAACACAGCAACAACATTGTCGTTAAATTGCAGAGCTGAAACTTGAGCCGCATAGGGAGCATTCAAGGATCCTGAGGGCCAACCATCTGCAATGCGTTGATCGTCAAAATATGTATCCACTCCAATGATGGAGCCATCGATTCGACCGATTCCCTGTGCGCGAAGCTCGTCAGCCCACTCCCGGAAAACGCCCAGTGCATTGCCGTTTTGTATTCGCGGTGAAATTGACGGATCACCCGAGCCGACCACATACAAATTGCCGGTCAATCGTCCGTTCACAATCTGGCCATCCGTTTCGATTCTGGTTTCGTAGCGGAAGTCAGGACCCAAACGCAGAAGCGCCGCTGCTGCCGTGACAATCTTCATGTTGGATGCCGGCAAAATCATCTTCCGGCTGTTCCTTTCGTACCAGATTTCATTTTTATCAAGAGAAACAATTTTGACACCCCACAGGGCATCCTGAAAATCAACAGAGTCAAGGATCCGATCGAGCCGCGCGCGCAATTGCCCGACACGATCTGGTGGAGGGCGCAACACTTCCAAAGCGGGAAGAGGATAAGAGGGAACCGGAATAACGACCGGGGCCGGTGCAGGAACCGGAGCCGGTGGCGGGACGTGCCGTGCGCAACCGGCCAAAAGAAACAGGGAAAACAAAAAAGGGGTGGCTTTGAAACGAAAAATATTCGCAACGCGATGCATTCTGTTAATAGTAAGTTTTTACCGCCTGAAAATGAAAGGGGAAGTCAGTAAAATAGTGTGGACGGAACACGGATCATTCGATAAAGGAGAATAAGAATGGCGGAAGAAAAAATACTGACCAAACATCCTTCGGGTAAAAGCGGAAGAAACATTACCAAACAAAGCTATGAAACGCTGAAGAAAGCTATTCTTTCAGCTTTGAAAAATAAAGAACTTACCCACACGGAATTATTTGTCCAGCTGAACAAGATCTTAAAGGGTAAGTTTGAAGGAAATATCAACTGGTATGGGGAAACTGTCAAACTTGATTTAGAAGCCCGCAAAATCATAGAAAGGACTTCTACGAAACCTCAAAAATACAGGGTGAAGAAGTAACCGGGCAGGTTGGGTTAGCAGTGCAGACGAGACGTCTGCGGCCCATAATGCAGGCGGGACGCCTGCGGTCCATACTTCGCTCAAACATGATTTCGAAGCATCAATTCGGCGGGATAGGGATCTAAGTAGACTTGTTCCTGGATCCAGGGGACCGGGTGTTTTCGAAAATGATGTTTGAGAAGAGTCACCGGAACGATCAGCGGGACAGTTCCTTTCCGGTATTCTTCTATGAGCAAAATCAACTCTTGTTTGTCGGCTGCATCCAGTTGTTTTTTTAGAAAGCCCATCAAATGCTGAAGCACATTCGCATGTTTCCGCGGAGTCGCTCTTTTTTTTAGGGCGTCCATGAAACCATGACCGTATTCCTGCACATCACCGCGGGCCACAATTCTCCCCAGAACACGATACTGTTCGGGGCTATGGGAGAGCAAAGTCATTTTATGCCTGGTGTGGAAAGTTATGAGATCGTGCGTCTTCCTGCGCGGCATTGCTAATAGATTCGTAAGCCGCTGGTAGCAGAACATTCGTTCGACAAAATTCTCCCTGATAACGGGATCATGCAATCTTCCTTCTTCTTCGACAGGTAGCAACGGATGAGTCCGGATCACCGCATCTGCGAAGATTCCACGCCCATTCTTAGTCACGCTTTTCCCGGAATAGACGCGGACTCGCTCCATTCCACAGGAAGGGGAATCTTTCTTGAAAATAAAGGCGTGCAAACCGTGAAGCTGTTTTGCACGCAGCGACGAGAAAGCGATCATTGGATCGGTCCAGTCTTTCCTGGACCGGACCCCCAACATCCGGATACTCGAATCGGAATTTACGAGTTGAACGCTTTCCCGCGGCACGCCCATTCCTATTTCCATTTCAGGGCAAACCGGCATCCATTCCACATAGGGGCTCAGGATTTCCGTCAGGAACGGATCCTTTTTGTGGCCGCCATCATAACGCACTTCTTCCCCGAGCAGACAAAGGCTCACGCCGATCCGGGGTTTTTCATCTTTCATGCAGTAATGATATATTGAAAAACAGCCCTGGATTTACAGGGGGATCTTGACAATGGTCAAACGAATACTAGGTTTCAGGACAAATAGGAGTAAAACCGTGAGGAAGAAGATTACACTCTGGAGCTTTGCGATTCTTTTTGTGTTCCTTTTTGCGCATCTATCGGAAGCGGTTACCCGGGTTAAGAAACTGGGAGATCCGAAAACCGCTTTCTACAGTCCTGACATAAAAACTCAGGAAGACTTGAAGAAGATGTTGCAGGTTAGGCGAGATGACATCCAGCAAATTTTGGCGCGGGTCCGTTGGTCCGGAAACACGCAAGATTTACTAAACGCCCTGGATGCCGGGAATTTTTTGGAAACAACGATTTCGACTGGAACGCAAATACCTTTCATGGCAGCTCGAAAAGCAGGGCGTCCGCATGCCATGATCGATGTTCTTTATGAAGGGCCTGCTTTCGAAGCGTACTACGTCGATTTCGAATCGGGCGGAACTGGATGGCGTTTCATCGCTCCGAAAATTTGTAGCAATTTTTGGCTGGAAGAGCGGCCTATCGAAAGACCGGCCCCTCCACCGGAGCCTGAGCCTCCGCCTCCGCCACCTGCACCGGAACCGCCACCACCGGCTCCTGAACCTCCACCAGCTCCGGAACCGGAACTGGAACCGGAAGGACCGGGGCACTTCTTTGTTGCGGGTATCCTTGGCAAAGAACCCAGACTGGATTTCGAGCATGACCTATTCGTCCGAGCCGAGT
>JBKKAT010000184.1:0-2568 GCA_046714535.1 Acidobacteriota bacterium
AAGTGAGACTGAAATGCTTCTCGATTTGCGGATGTGCGCTGAAATTCAACTCGAATCGGCGTGATGGTCCGGCCGGTCCCACGCCTCCCAATACCAACGATCCAGGCGAAGCAGCAGTCAAGCAGTACTGTTGGCTCCACTTCCGTTGCGTGCAACCATTTGAATTGAATGGCGGATTCACGATCGTTCTCCACCAGAGTTATTTCTTCCGGACAGGTCAACTGTTTATATCGGGCAAGTCGCTGCAAAGCATCCCGAAAAGAGCGGGTGTAAAGTGCAGCAATTCCAATCGGATCATATCGTTCGATCCGTTGTTCGCTTCCCAACTTTAGTCCGATGGCAGGATCGTTGCTCACCTCGCTAATTCCGCGCCACAACGCGAAGAGCTCATCGGTCGTAAGCAGAATTTTTTCCCTGCTGAACAAGCCGATTGGCAAACCCGCGCGGCGTAACACTACCGCCGGAGAAATTCCTAACTCTTCCAGTCGTTGAGGAAAAAGAGTTGAGACCTTGAATTGTTTAGCCATAAAAAAGTGTCTAGTGTCCAGTGACTAGTGACTAGTATCGGCAACATTGCCGGCTGGTCACTGGCCACTAGTTACTGAATTTATGCCTTTAATGATGCCATGTCGATGACAAAACGATACTTCACATCACTTTTCTGAAGACGATCGTAAGCTTCATTGATTTTCTGGATCGGGATCATTTCGATATCACTCACGATGCCGTGTTCGGCGCAGAAATCCAGCATCTCCTGGGTTTCCTGTATGCCGCCAATACCCGATCCGGCGAGCCGCCGGCGCTTCATAATCAGATTGAAAACCGCGATTGAATGAGGCTTTTCCGGCGCTCCGACAAGCGTCATCGTTCCGTCCCGTTTCAAAAGCTCCAGGTACGCATTCACATCATGGGTTGCAGAAACCGTATTCAGAATAAAGTCGAAACTGTTGACATGCTTTTGCATCTCATTCGGTTCTTTAGAATTGACCACTTCGTCGGCCCCCAATCGCAGAGCGTCAGCTTTTTTATTGGGAGAGGTAGTGAAGAGCACGACGTTCGCTCCGAGTGCGTCCGCGATTTTCACTCCCATATGTCCAAGCCCGCCGAGTCCGACAATGCCCACTTTCTTGCCTTCACGAACTTTCCAGTATCGGAGTGGAGAATAAGTGGTGATTCCCGCGCAAAGCAAAGGAGCCGCGGCAGCAGGATCCAGCTTTTCCGGCACGCGCAACACGAATGCTTCATCGACAACGATGCTTTCGGAGTATCCGCCATACGTTGGTTTGCCCAGATGTTTATCTTCACTGTTGTAAGTGAAGACCGGACCGTTATCACAGTATTGTTCAAGTCCTTCCTTGCAATTTCCACATACGCGACACGAATCGACCATGCAACCCACTGCTGTAAGATCTTCCGGTTTGAACTTTCGAACATCGGCGCCAACCTTTGCCACACGTCCGATAATCTCATGGCCGGTCACGCAAGGATAAGTTGTATTCATAAAACTTGACCATTCGTTGCGATTCTGATGTAGATCAGAATGACAAACCCCGCAGTAAAGAATTTCGATTTGCACATCCTTTGCGCCGGGGTCACGGCGCGGAATCGAAAATGGTGCAAGTGGAGAATTTTGGTTTTGAGATGCGTAAGACCGAATTGTATACATAATCAGAACCTCCTTCGCATTCAATGTTAGGCTTTGGTCTGCACTCAGCACTAGCGCTTTGCGCCAATGTACTCGCAAAACGCGCCAACCACGAATCGAGCGGGACGCGCGCTTGAATCAGAACCGTCAAGACGCCAAGCCGCCAAGAAAAAGAAAATAGAGTTAAAGGTTGGTGTTGCGCCGGTATTCGATGTAAGTTGCCGTTTCATCAGCGACACTTTTTCCAAACAACCGTTCCACGATGTGAAGCGACATGTCAATTCCGGCTGACACTCCTGCTGACGTCATGATTTTTCCGGAATCGACGAAGCGTTTATCGCGGAGCACTTTCATGTTGTGTTGACCGCTCCGGTTGATCGATTCTAAAAGATCGATCGCTCCCCAGTGTGTTGTTGTCTCCAAACCATTCAGCAGTTCTGCTTTTGTCAGTAGAAGCGCGCCTGTACAAACGGAAGCTGTGATCTTTGCCTCTGAAGAAACATTTCGGACCCACTCTAGGGTTTCTTGATCTGTAAGAAGTGATCTGGTTCCAAATCCGCCGGGAACGATCAGCAGATCGATTTTCGGATGATCCGAAAAACTGTAATCAGGCAGCACCGCTAAACCACCGGTTGCTAGAATTTTAGCCATGGATTTTGCAATCGTGAATACTTGAAAGGGAGCGGAGTCGTTGGACCTGCGTGATTCGATTCCCGGAACCAGCCGGGTTCGTGAGAAAACTTCGAAAGGCCCCGCAAAATCCAGAACCTCCACTTCAGGAAAAAGAAGAATACCGACACTCAAGCTTGTCATAAGTCGAAATCATATCAGAATTGACAGCCGGCTTTAGCCGGCATTGGAAATCCGATGCTTTAGCCTCGGCATCAGGTTCCAAAAACGACGTTGCCGGCTAAAGCCGGCGG
>JBKKAT010000185.1:0-4147 GCA_046714535.1 Acidobacteriota bacterium
AAAGAATCGAGGAAATTTCTTCTTTCAGAAGGTCGGAAAGCCTTTCTTGACGGCGGCGTGTCATCGCCTTGATCCTTTCTATTCCAGATGGCGAGCTATTTTTTCAATTGTGAAAGCTTCGATGTAGTCGCCGATCTTAACGTCGTTGTAATTTTCAAGACCAACACCGCATTCAAAGCCTTCTTTCACTTCGCTGGTATCTTCCTTAAATCGTCTCAGTGAGCCGATTTTGCCTTCATAAATGACGACGTTGTCGCGGACCAAACGGACCTGCGCGCTCCGGTTCAATTTCCCGGAAACGATGTAACTTCCTGCAACCACTCCCACCTTTGGAATCCTGAATGTATCACGCACTTCGGCGGTTCCAAGAAACACTTCTTTGATCGTAGGCCGTAACAATCCTGACAACGCAGCCTTAATCTCATTCACTACAGAATAAATTACGGTGTAGGTGCGAATGTCGACTTTTTCCTTTTCCGCAAGTTCGCGCGCTTTCGGTTCGGGACGAACGTTATAAGCGACAATAATTGCATTGGATGCTGATGCCAGCAGCACATCACTGGAAGTGACGGCGCCAGTCCCGCTGTGAATCATTCGAATTTTTACTTCTTCCGTGCCAAGCTTTGTCAAAGTGTCTCTCAAAACTTCGATGGAACCCTGCACATCTGCTTTTACGATGATCGGCAGTTCGCGAATCTCCCCTTGCTGGATTTTGCTGAACAGTTGATCGAGGGATAAACGGGAAGTTGATCTCGCTGCGAGTTCTTTCACTCTAGCCTGCCGGAAAGCGACGATGCTTCTTGCTTTGAATTCGTCTTTGAAAACCTGGAAGGCATCTCCTGCTTGTGGAACGCCTTGTGAACCCAGGACTTCCACGGGATTGCCAGGCGTCGCCTCCTTCATTTTTGCGCCATGATCATCAAACATTGCGCGGACTCGTCCCATTACGGCTCCCACAACGTAGACGTCCCCTGCTTTCAAGGTTCCATTTTGAACGAGCACGCTTGCGGCAGGCCCGCGACTCTTGTCCAGACGCGCTTCCAGAACGGTTCCTGTAGCAAGACGATTCGGACTCGCTTTTAGATCAAGGATATCGGAAACCAGCAGAATCATTTCAAGGAGTGTTGGAATGTTGGTTTTCTTGCGCGCAGAAATCTCCACACAAACAGTATCGCCACCATATTCTTCGATCAGAATATCGTGATTGGACAGCTGCCGTTTAATCCGGTCCGGATTCGATTCCGGCTTATCAATTTTATTGATGGCAACAATGATGGGAACTTTCGCCGCTTTGGCGTGATCGATGGCTTCCAGGGTTTGGGGCATTACTCCATCATCGGCAGCAACCACCAGCACTACGATATCGGTGACCTGAGCGCCACGGGCGCGCATCCGGGTGAACGCTTCATGGCCCGGTGTATCGATGAAAGTGATTCCGCGTTGCCCCACTTTTACCTGGTAGGCGCCGATGTGCTGGGTGATTCCACCCGATTCGCCTCCCGCTACGTTTGTCTCACGAATCGCATCCAGCAAAGATGTTTTTCCGTGATCGACGTGCCCCATGATGGTGACAACAGGTGGGCGAGTGACTAATAACGTAGAAACTTCGTCTGTGCCTTCCTGTTCCTTCGCGACCGCTTCTTCGTAACTGGTGACATTAACATCGAATCCAAAATCGGAGGCGAGATGTTCAGCGAGTTTCAGATCAATATTCTGATTGATGTTTGCGAGAATGCCGCGGTCCAGCAATTTTTTCAGCACAAGCTTGGACATCACGCCCATTTTCTGAGCAAGATCTTTGACGGCAATATTTTCACTGATCTGGATTTTCGGACGCTCCACAACCGGCGCAGATGCAACCGCTGATGTAACAGGAGCAGCCGGAGGGGGCGGAGGTGGCGCCGTGAGCTGTTCCAATTCTTCATCACTCATCGATGGCGGAGCAGGCGGCAACGGTTCGCGACGAGGAGGTTCGATAGGCCGTTCCGCGACAGCTACGGCCGGCTCGGCGGATGGACCGGAAATTTTCTGAGGTTCTGCTGCGCCTTTTCGCTTTACTTCTTTTGCAAGTGGCCGCGGAGCCTCTCGCGGAGTCTCTCTAACCGGCTCTTTCGGTGGCGCTGCCTCTTTGACAACTCTCTTTTTGCCTTTCTCGACAGGCGGCGCCTCTATCTTCGGAGGAGGAGGTGCAACAACAGCCACCGGCTCCGGAATTTCTTCTTCGATCTCCGGTTCTTCTACAACTTCCTCATCCCTGGATGCAACTTCCGCGCGTTTGGCATAAGGCTCCAGATACCGGCGAATTTTGGGAACCAATTCGTCTTCAATACTGCTCGTATGATGTTTCCCTTCAATCCCCAGTTTTTCCAGAACCGATATGATTTCATGCGCGGATCGGTTCATTTCTTTTGCGATCTGATAAACGCGTACTTTCATGCTTGACTACTTTGCTGCCACCTGTGAATTTACGAAATCCTGAATCTCCTGATACAAACGTTCTGCCGTCTCCGGCTCAAGAGATGGAATTTCTGAAGCAGCCTGGATCTGCTTCATCTTTTCAAGATTGTTCCAGCCTCCCGATTCTAAAGCTTGAAGAGCCTTTTCCCCAAGTTCGGGATGCTGTGTGATTTTACTTCGAAATGCTTCCAAACGTGCATTGTTCTCTGCCAGTTCTTTCTTCTTTTCTTCCTGGCTCTTGATGTCGATTTTCCAACCGGTCAACTTGGATGCAAGCCGGACATTCTGCCCCTTTTTCCCGATCGCGAGCGAAAGCTGATCATTATCGACAACGATTTCCAGTCTCTTGTCTCTCTCATCGACCATTCCAACCTGAGAAACTTTTGCAGGTTTGAGGGCGTTGGAAGCCAGTTTAATAATATCATCGGACCATTCGATGATATCGATCCTTTCACCATGCAATTCGTTGATCACGGACTGTACGCGTGTTCCTTTGATACCGACGCAGGCGCCAACCGGATCAATCTCCTTGTGAGATGTTGCAACCGCTATCTTCGAACGATCGCCAGCCTCGCGTACAGCGGCCTTGATGGTGATCGTGCCTTCATAGATTTCCGGAATTTCTGATTCAAACACTCGAGTCAACAATCGTGTATCCGTTCGAGAAAGGACGATTTGCGGATCATTAGAAAAACGATGCACGCGCACGATAACGGCGCGAATTCGCTCTCCGCGCGAATATTGCTCTGCGGTAGACTGTTGTGACTTTGGTAAAATCGCTTCCATGGTCCCCAGATCCACGATGAGATCTCCTTTCTCGGAATTCTTCACAATGCCGTTGACTAATTCACCAACGCGATTGGAGTATTCATCATAGACTTTCTTCCGCTCCGCTTCCTTCACACGCTGAAAAATGATTTGTTTGGCGGTCTGCGCGTCAATTCTTCCCAGAGGGCGGCTGGAGAGAAGAATGTTCACGCGGTCTCCCGGTTTTACTTCCGGGTTCAACTCGAGCGCTTTCGCGGTTTCGATTTCTATTTCCGGATCGCTGACCGCCTCCACTACGAGTTTCTGTAGCAACAGTTCGACTTGACCTGTCGCCCGGTTCAAACGCGCAATCAGGTGTTCCTGATTCTTGTAATGCTTTCTGGCAGTTGTCAGAATTGCATCTTCAATCGCATGAACGATTTCGTCGGAATTAATTCCCTTTTCGCGACTGATCTGCTCAATTTGATAGATGAGTTCATTACTCATGTTATTTCCGTTTCTTACCACTCATTTTCGGCTGACCAAGGGTTACCTCTTGAACAGCTCGTTTGACCATGTTCCGGGGGATGCCTCTGGTCTTTCCTCCAGTCTCAAGAAGCACTTCTTCTTCCGTGACTTCCAGCAACTTCCCGGTTACGCTTTCTGTCTTTCCCTGCTCATCCATCAGACTCAGCTTTAATATTCTGCCAATCGCGCGTCGATAATCACGGTCCGTTCGCAACGGACGATCCAACCCGGGTGAGCTTACTTCCAGCACGTAAGCGCTTTTTAACAAGTCCTTTACGTCCAGAACCGCACTAACTTGCCGGCTGACATTTTCACAATCGTTCAAAGTGACTCCGCCTTCCTTATCGATATAAATGCGTAACAAGCTACGCGTTCTTCCCGGCTTGTACTCAATATCCACCAGTTCGATGCCTTC
>JBKKAT010000186.1:0-6409 GCA_046714535.1 Acidobacteriota bacterium
GTCTGGAATCAATTGTTGCAGGCAATACCGCAGGATGCTCTTCTTGTCGACGAGAAATCGTTAGATGATTACATTGTTGGCGGTGTGAAACGATTGTTGGCAGTTGTTTTCGCTTGAAAGGAATCGCAATGTTATCCTTTGATTGCAAATGGCATCGAAAAATATACTAAAATGAACCCGGGGAAATGAAAGATTGAGAATTCTTCTTGCTCTTTTAATGTTGTCATTTCCATGCCTCCTTCCTGGAGAGCAGGAACCAGGGAGTTTAATTGAGGCGGTCGAAGAAGGTAACCTTCAAAATGCGAAGGATCTGATCGCGAAAGGAGCCGACCTCAATCTCTTGGATAAGAAAGAGGCCTTTACGCCGCTCGGCCTGGCGTGTCTGTATGGTCGCGTGGAGATCGTTCAGGCTTTGCTTGTGGCGGGTGCCGATCCGAATTCCAGGGATCAAACGAATTCAGCAACTGCTCTAATGTGGGCCTCCATAAAAAATCCGGGGAAGAAAGGGCTTCGAAAAGGGATTCCCGTGCCGTCCCTTGAGAGCAAGAATGAAATCGTGGGCTTGATGCTAAAGGCCGGCGCAAAAGTGAATGAACGAAATGCATGGGGCGGAACCGCATTGCAATGGGCTGCTGACGCGGGGAACGTAGAAATTGTCAAAATGCTGATTGCGGCGGGAGCAGATGTGAATGCGGGGGATGACGAAGGCTTAACGCCTTTGATGGCGGCAACCAATTACGATGGCGAATCTTTCGCAGAAATTACGCAAATACTGCTTTCCGCCAAAGCAAACGTCCAGGCAAAACACAAGAATGGCAATACGGCGCTGATGTTTGCCACGAACAATTTCCGCACTGAAAACACGCGCGCGTTGCTTGCATCCGGCGCGCGGGTGGATGAAAAAAACGAAATGGGTTTTACTCCGCTGATGCGGGCGGCCCAGATGGCTCGCACGGAAATCATGCGCCTTCTCATTGAATCCGGCGCGGACATCCATGCAACGAACAATGACGGTCAGTCTGTCCTTGCTGTAGCGCTTCAAGCAGGTTTTAAAGAAGCAATTCAAATATTAAAGGATGCGGGCGCAACGAAATAGCAAACATCCGTAGCGTAACGCGCACTTATCGTTAGCATGCGGCGTTCTCCCTCCACAGACTGAATTTCAAAGGACTAAGCCGCAACTCTCGTTTGCGTTTCCCGATTTCCCTCTCGTCGTAAACAGTGTGGCATGCTCCTTGCGTTAGACGGCGCAGGAGGAATAACGCGAATGATCTTATTGCTGATTGCACTCATGAGAAGAAGCCTGGATAGAACACTGCTCTTTCCAATCGCTTTACTGCTTACTTTAACGATGGCCGTTTCTGGTTCAAACGACCGCAATGAAAATGTTCCTGTGAAAAAGGGAGCGCAGGTGATTCATCTGGTAAAGCATGATACCTCTCCAGCATTGCGCGACATTCCTCCCGGGCAATTCAAGGCCGGAGTGAAGAGAGTTCATCCAATACGGCCTTTGCCACAGCGTGGTTTCGATCCAAACAAGCCGGTGACAGGCGAACTCGATGCGAACGTGCAAATGACATTTGGAACAATGGCCATGCCCACGCCTGCTACAAACTTCGCAGGCATCAGCGATGGCGTCGCAGGATTCAACGTTGCTTCAGCTCCTCCGGACACGGTCGGTGACGTCGGCCCCAGCCACTACGTCCAAATGGTCAATACCGCGATGGCGATCTATAACAAGAGCGGCAGCCTTTTATGGGGGCCAAACAATATCAACACGATCTGGAGTGGATTCGGCGGCGGCTGCCAGACCAATAACGACGGCGATCCCACCGTTACTTACGATCAGATCAACAACCGCTGGGTCATAGCTCAGTTTTCCGTTTCTACAACGCCCTATCTGGAATGCGTTGCCGTTTCTCAAACCGGCGACCCAACGGGCGCCTATCACCGCTTCGCTTACGGGTTCGGCAATGTTATGAACGATTATCCGAAAGTTGGAATGTGGCGCGGCGATTACTACATCACATACAACATGTTTACAAATGGACAGTCCTGGGCAGGCGGCAAGGTCTGCGCTCATGATGGCGCCAAAATGCGCGCGGGTCAGGCCAACACCATGCAGTGTTTTGATGAAGCCGATGGCGGTTTGCTTCCAGCGGATATGGATGGTTCAGCGCAGCCACCATCGGGTGCGCCCGAATATGTCATTTCGTTCGGCACAAACACGTTGAATATCTGGCAACTGAACATCAACTGGACGACTCCTGCAAGCTCAACGTTTACTGGTCCAACCGTTCGCTCCGTCAACTCATTCACTCAATCATCCACTGTGCCTCAGCCGGGTACAACCGTGAGGCTCGATGCTTTATCCGATCGCTTGATGAACCGCCTCGCCTACCGCAACCGCAGCGGAGTGGAGTCTTTTGTGCTCACCCACAGCGTTGCTTCCGGTAGCGTAGCAGGACTCAGCTGGTATGAACTGCGTAGTTCGAACACCGCAACAAGCGTTCCAACAGTCTTTCAGCAGGGCACTTATGCCCCTGATACCAATCACCGCTGGATGGGAAGTGTTGCGATGGATCAGAGCGGAAATATTGCAGCCGGATACAGCGTCTCCAGCAGCTCCATCAATCCATCCATCCGGTATTCCGGCCGTTTGGCCACCGATCCTGCCGGCCAATTCTCGCAGGGGGAGGCTACATTGTTCGCAGGTGGTGGTTCTCAAACAGGGGGTCTTACGCGATGGGGCGATTACAGCAGTTTAAATGTGGATCCCAGTGATGATTGTACCTTCTGGTTTACTACGGAGTATCTCGCAGCAAGTGGCTCCTTCAATTGGAGTACGCGCATCGGATCTTTTAAATTTGCAAGCTGCGGTGGAGTCGCAGATACAACACCACCGACCACTTCTCTGACCGCACCGGCGAACGGCGCGACAGTCAGTGGCACAATTACAGTGAGCGCAAACGCGAGCGATAACGTCGGTGTAACCAACGTAGAATTTTACAGAGGAACAACGCTCATCGGCAGTGATTCAACATCGCCCTACAGCATTAGTTGGGATACAACTTCAGTCACCAATGGCAGCTATAGTTTAACCAGCAGAGCATATGATGCAGCAGGAAACAATGCTTCATCTACCGCGGTTAGTGTAACTGTTTCGAACGTTGCCGGACCTCCTGCACTTACAGCTACATTCGATGCAACGCGCCAGGCGCCAACATGCGGAAGCGGTGGCCGTTCCTGCGATACCAGCACATCTCTGATCAACGGACGCGCAAACATCACCGGTGGTGCTGAACCGAATCAGCCAAACACTATTAACGATTCCTGCGCCGATGGAACATCAGGTACCTATCATTCTGATGAATCCGTCGATCGTTTGATTGTTGCCACGAATGATGGATCAGCTCTGGCCGGCGGAAAGACCGTGACGGTTTCAGCAACCGTCTGGTGCTACACGTCCTCGCCGAGCTCTGATAGCCTTGATCTTTACTACACAAGCAATGCTGCTTCACCAACCTGGACCCTGATCGGCACGCAAACCTGTACCGCGGGCGGAGCACAGACACTTACACGGACGTATGTTCTGCCTTCGACTGGAACTCAGCATGCAGTGCGCGCAAACTATCGTTATCAGGGTACTGCTTCATCCTGCTCCACCGGATCGTACGATGACCATGATGATCTGGTGTTTGGAGTCACTCAGAGTGCTGATACAACACCGCCTTCCACTTCGCTTACAGCTCCTGCAAATGGCGCGACAGTTTCCGGAACCATCACAGTGAGTGCAAACGCCAGCGACAACGTAGGCGTAACGAACGTGGAATTTTATCGCGGCACAACCTTGATCGGCAGCGATACGAGCTCTCCTTACAGCGTAAGCTGGAATACGACCGGCGTAGCAAATGGTGGTTACAGCCTGACAAGTAAGGCGTACGATGCGGCTGGAAATAATGCAACATCGGCCGCAGTAAACGTCACGGTCAACAACGTAAGTATTCCGGATTTAACGGCTACGTATAATTCAACGTACAAAGCGCCTGCATGCGGCAGCGGCGGAAAATCGTGTGATACCGGCGTTTCGTTGATTAACGGACGTGGAACGATGACAAACGGAAACGAAACGAATCGTCCCAACACGATCAACAACAGCTGTGTGGATGGAAACAGCGGAACGTATCACGTGGATGAATCAATCGACCGGATGAGGATCGCAACAAACGATGGTAGCGCGCTGGCGTCAGGAAAGGCGGTTACTGTGACAGTCACCGTATGGTGCTACGGCACAACAGACAGCCTCGATCTTTATCGCACAGCCACGATTCCGGGAACCGGATCGCCGACCTGGACACTGATTGGAACACAATCTTGTACTGCAGGCGGCGTCGCTCGCAGCTTCACTGCTACGTACACGCTTCCCATCGGCACAACCCAGGCGATCCGCGGCAACTACCGTTACGGCGGAACAGCCGGCACCTGCTCCACAGGCGGCTATAACGACCGCGACGATCTCGTGTTCGGCGTGCAATAAACAGAAACGCACTTTAAGACAGCCGGTGGGTACATAACTCACCGGCTTTTTTTAGTTGCCTTCCATCATCGTCTCCGTTACACTTTCAGATTCACAAATCGGGCGGAAAGCGGTACCGCGTTCAAACATGCAATTCGATGCGTGTAAAAAGGGAGATAGCGAGATAATTGAGATATGGAGATAAAAGAATAAAAATCATCTCTTTATCCCCATTATCTCCTTATCCCCCTTGTTACACAGCTTTGCGCCTTTGCGTCTCTGCGGTGTTGCTATTAGACTAGAAGTTCAAAAATTTAAAAGGATGAAAGGATGAAGTATCAAAAGTTTTGTACAGTTTTTCTGTTTTTAATTGTTTTTGCTTTTCAGCTTACGGCGTGCGCTCAGGACGAACCGAAAGTTGAACCGGCCATGAAGCCTTCCATGACGCATGAACAAATCGCAAGCTACATTCGCAAAGCTTTCAACGTGCCGGCGAATGTAGGAATTACGGTAACGCAAAATGCAGAATCAAAAGCGATTCCCGGCACTTATGCAGTCAATGTGGAATTCAAAGGAGAGAAAGGAAGCCAGACACAGGAAGCATGGGTAACAAAGGAAAACATGCTCATTATCGGCCGTGTAATGGACATGTCTGTCGATCCTTATAAGAAGAACAAGGACAAAATCGCCATGGGGGCGAACGTTCCGGTAACAGGCGCGCAGAATGCGAAAGTTACGATCGTAGAATATTCCGATTTCCAGTGCCCTTACTGCAGCAGCGCCCACGTAACCGTGAAAGATATGCTGAAGCAATATGAAGGAAAAGTGAAAGTTGCTTACAAGCATCTTCCTTTGACCAACATTCATAACTGGGCCGAAGAGGCTGCTATTGCCTCCGTGTGTGTTCACAAGCAGAAACCGGAAGCGTTCTGGAAACTCTCCGATTATTTCTTTACGAATCAAAAGGCGATTACCAAGGAAACACTCGGCGCCAAGCTACAGGAATTTTCAAAGACGGAAGCGCTGAATCATGAAGAAGTAAAGAAATGCATGGCCGATCCAACTTCCAAACAGCAGGTGACCGCCGATTCAAAGGAAGCCACTGAACTCGGGTTGGGTTCCACTCCATCCTTTATTGTGAATGGGCGAACCGTGGTTGGAGCAATTCCTGCGGATCAGTTCAAGCAAATCATCGATGAGGCCTAAACGACCCAGTAAGGTCCCATGTCAAGTTCTGATCTCCCCCCTTCCCCTCCTCAAAAAGGAGGGGAAGATGGGCGGGATATTCCCGTTTTAAGAAAGGCTCTCATTCTCACCTCAATCTTCTTTGTTGTTGAAGCCATTGCCGGATTTCTGACGAACAGTCTGTCACTACTCTCCGATGCTGGCCACATGCTCTCCGACATGCTTGCGCTGCTGGTTTGTTTGTATGCCGCAAAGATGGCCAGACGAGCGCCGACCGCCGAAAAGAGCTACGGCTATTACCGGACAGAAGTGTTGGCCGCTTTGTTTAACGGGCTCGTTCTTTTCTTAATGATCGGCTTCATTTATTACGAAGCGATGATCAGGATTTTTCAACCGGTCGCGGTGAGCAGCACGGGTGTGATTGTTGTCGGCGGCGCAGGACTTATTGTGAATTTGATTTCGGCCTGGATGCTTCACGGTCACGATGACTTGAATGTGCGGGGCGCCTACATTCACGTGATTACCGATGCCCTCGGTTCCCTGGGAGCTTTGATCGCAGGAATTTTGATCTATGCAACCGGCTGGCCGGTATTTGATCCGTTGTTGAGTTTCCTGATTGGCGCGCTGGTACTTTTCAGTGCCTGGTCTCTGATCCGGGATTCAATGCATATTTTGATGGAATCAGTGCCAAAACACCTGGACCTAACG
>JBKKAT010000187.1:0-6299 GCA_046714535.1 Acidobacteriota bacterium
TAAGCCGGATTGTTACTCAAATGATGAAGGCTTCCAGCAACTATTACGCAGAAGTGCTTGCGAGAAACCTTGCGGCGGAGAACAGGCACAAACCTGTGAAGACGGAAGAAGGCTTCGAGAGAATCGAACAGTTCCTGGACCATGTAGGTATCGCACGATCCGAATATGTGCTGCGCAGTGGTGCCGGCTTTTCCAAACAAAACTCTATGTCTGCTGGAAATCTATGCAAAGTTCTCAACCACATGAAACAGGAAAAGCGGATCTTTCCTTTATTTAAAAGCTCGTTCGCGGTAGCGGGAGTGGATGGAACTCTAACCGACCGGATGAAGGGCACCTCAGCCCACGGCAGGATTCTGGCCAAAACAGGTCAGTTGAAAAATGTGGTCGGTCTTGCGGGATATGCTGTTGGGATGGATGGGAATCTGGTCACTTTTACTTTTTTATACAACGGACCTCGCTCTGCTGCGGCGGTGAAATCCACTTTTGATAAGCTCTGCGTGGAACTGACTTCATCGTAGTAGATGCGGGTTATGCTGCCCGATTTTTTGCTTTTCGAACGGCTTCCACCAGTTCTTCCGGATTGCAGTCTTTCGTCAGAAAGTCAGCTGCTCCCAGTTGCATCACTTCTGCTTTAAATCTTTCTTGCGGGAAAAGTGTAAGGACCACAACGGGAACATCTCGTTGGGTTGCCTGTAGTTCGAGCAAAATCTCTATGCCGTCCTTTCCGGGCAGATTGAGGTCAAGCACCAACACGTCCGCATTCTGGCGGTCCACCTGCTGAAACACTTCTTCTGCATTCCGAGCTTCTGCAACGACGCTCATATCCTCGGTGCGACTAAAAACGGTCCTCAGAACCTTGCGCATCAAGCGGTGGTCATCAGCAATGATTATTTTTGTTTTTCGCTCCATTTTTTCGTCCATGCTTAAAAATTAAGCTGAAATCAACACACAACCTATTGCTGATAGCGTTGACATCCTGTGGCATGAACACAACATAGCTGTAAAAGTCTGCGCCACGCAGCTCTTGCATTTCTGAGGACAGGCCACTTATTCGGTTGGTAGTCGCAGGTTTGAAAAATATGGATTGATGAAGCGGGCAATTACTCCACGATGCCGCTTCGAATGGCGTAGTGGATCAGTTGAGCATCGTTATTCATATTCATTTTCTGCAGGATTCGGGTCCGATATGTATTTACTGTGCTCATGCTCAGCGAAAGCTCTTCCGAAATCTGTCTTACTGTTTCACCGATGATCAGCAGCCTGAAAACTTGAAACTCCCGGTCCGATAACAGCTCGTGTGGTTTTTCAGAATGGGTTTCCAGATTCAAAGCAAGCCTTTCGGAAAGCGCGGGGCTCACATACTTCCTTCCCTGTACGACTTTTCGTATCGCCGGAATCAGTTGCTCTGCCGCAGTTTCTTTAGTAACATAGCCGGCCGCGCCGGCCTTCAATGCTCGAACCCCGTACCGTTCTTCAGGGTGCATGCTCAGGATTAGAACAGGAAGTTTTGGATGACTTATTTTGATCTCGCTCAACAGATCCAATCCATTCTTCTCGGGGAAGGAGATGTCGAGGACGAGCACATCGGGCACCTCTTTTTTTAAAGCCTCCATTACTTCCGACGCATTATTGGCTTCGGCGGATACCACAATTTCCGGCGCGGTATTCAGAACCTTTTTCAGTCCTTCGCGAATGAGGACATGGTCATCGGCTATTAGAATTTTAATCATACTATTTTCTCAACTCCCAATTTCTCAGCAAAAGGCAAGATTTTTACAGGATTCGTGCTCAATCTGTTCAAGGATCTCATCTTGACTTACGGCTGTTCCCGTGGCAACTGAGCTGACCAGGGATAGGAAATTTACGATCTCGCTGTCGGTCATGAATGTGAGGAAAATGAACTTCTGTTTGAAATCACCAAGCAGGTCTATTTCTTTATTCATTATTCGTTCCTCCTAACACCTAAACTACGCGTTGACGGTGTGGACTTCTAGCGAGGTTTTTATGAAGAAAGAGTAGACGGCAGAATAGCAACTTTGTCGGAGAACTGGACCTAAATAGAGTGACTTCTTACGACACAACAATGCGGAAAGTATTACTCCCTTCGACGAGGATCCTTTAACGGCAACTCCATGGAGTCCCCCGGCCTCCGCCGTTCGACAGGCCATCGTTGTAAGGCTGACTTACAAGATCATTTCTGTGCGACATCGCAATTGAAGAGCATTCGATAGGAAGCAGACACTCAATAACACAAAATGGATTCATGACAGCAATCCAAACGCTGTCCGATGAGGAGTTATTATGACACTAACAAATGGAGAAATAGGCTCAATCAAGAACAGGATTCGATCGGCGCTTCTCCGTAAAGGAGAGTTGGTTTTTCAGCGGTTGTTGGAGAAACTCCCGGCTGGAGCTTATACCTGCAATCCTGAGGGATTGATTACTTATTACAATCAGCACGCAATTCACCTCTGGGGCCGCACACCAAGATTGAATCACCCTTCGGACAAGTTTTGCGGATCGTTTAAGCTTTACACAGCGGATGGCTGTCCGATTCTGCATGATGAATGCTGGATGGCCCTGGCGCTGAAAACGGAACAGGAATATAACCAGCGTGAAATCGTAATGGAACGCCCCAACGGCGATCGCGTGACAGTTCTGGCGCATGCCAATCCAATTTACGATGACAGGGGAAAGCTCATTGGAGGCGTGAACGTTCTTGTGGACATCACAGACCGGAAAAGAATCGAAGATGCGTTAAAAGAAGCTGATAAAGCTAAAAACCAGTTTCTGGCTGTTCTCGCTCATGAATTGAGAAATCCGCTGGCTCCTATCAGCAACGCATTAGAGATGTTACGGCTGAAAGTGCCTCCCTCGGCCGACGTTGAACACCTCGTAGGAGTTATCGATCATCAGATGCAGCAAATGACACGCTTAATCGATGACCTGTTGGACGTTGCCCGTATTAATGCTAATAAATTAGAGCTGCGTAGATCGGCTATCAGTGTGGAAACAATCATCCGATCAGCTATCGAGATCAGCGAACCATCGATCAAGGCGCGCGGGGTCCAGTTCACATCGCAGCTACCGCAGAATCCGGTTTATGTCGATGGTGATCTGACGCGTCTCGCTCAAGTGCTCTGCAATTTGCTGAACAATGCAACGAAATACACGGACCGGGGAGGACACATTTGGCTGACAGCCGAGTCCAGGGACAATAGAGTATTCATAACGGTTCGTGATACTGGAATTGGAATCCCTCCGGAAGTGCTTCCGCGGGTTTTTGAAATGTTTACTCAGGCGCAGCAGGCAATCGAACGCTCCACGGGAGGTCTTGGCATTGGCCTGACTCTTGTCAAACAGATCGTTGAAATGCATGGCGGCTCTGTCTCAGCTTTCAGCGGTGGTCCGGGTAAAGGAAGCGAATTCACTTTTTCTTTACCGATGATGGAAAGACCTGCCGAACAGGATCAAAAGCGGGAGAGTACTGCTCCTATTCAAAAGCCTGATTTGTCCTTTCGAATCCTTGTGGTTGAAGACAACTTAATCTCCGCAGACATGTTATCAATGATGCTCCGAATGAGAGGCATTGAGGTTTACACGGCTAATGATGGCCTGGATGGCCTGAAATCTGCGGAGAAATTCAGACCCGACATCGTTCTGCTGGATATAGGTTTGCCTTCGATGAATGGTTTTGATGTCGCCCGCGCTATTCGCAATGAGTCCTGGGGTTCTACTATGGTACTCGTTGCGATAACCGGTTGGGGCGAGGAACGGGAAAAACTTCGCTGTGCGGAAGTGGGGATCGATTATCATCTTGTAAAACCGGTACATCCTTCCGAATTGCTGAATCTGCTGGCTTCCATTGAACGGAATGCTTCCATAGTCAGGAATCGGGCGCTCTAAGATTGAAATATCAGGTCCTTTCCTTAATCCACTTCGTGATTTCCTCAGCCGCCCCGGCACCGCTCTTTGCAAATATGCCAATATGAACTAACGTAGGAATACGAACGTATCCACTGCTAACATGATTTTACTATTGCTGATTACTCTCTTAGGCGCCCCGGCCGATGGCGTTGATCACTATCTTAAGCTCGAGCAAGCCAATCGACTGATTGAGGAAAAGAAATGGGCGGAAGCTGAAACAATCCTGAAAGAGCTTTCCAGCGCTTATCCGGTGCACGGGGCAATCTGGGGACAACTTGGGATTACATTGCGCCGCCAGAACAAGCATGCCGAAGCCATTGGTGCATACGAAAAAGTGATTGAGATTCAAGGTCCCGGTATTCCTTACAACGCGCGATACTGGATCGCTTCAAGTCACGCGGCTCTGGGCCATACCAAAGAGGCGCTCGACATACTCGATCTACTTGTTTTTACTGATGCATATTTGAAGCGTGCCGAATTATTATCAGATCCCAATTTCGCAAGTCTCAAGGACAACGCGCGTTTCCAGTCGATTGCGGGAAAGCAAGACATTTCGAAACTAAACCGTGTACAAGCATGGCGGCACGACATCGATTATCTGGTTGACGAATTGAAGCGAAACAATCCCGATCAATACGCCATCCCCGAAGAATTTTTTCGACGTCAGCGCGAGTTAAAGGAATCGGCATCGAAGCTCAGTGATCTGGAAATTGTGGCCGGCATGGGCCGGATGATCAATGCATTGGATCGTGGTCATACGGCTCTGTGGCTTGGAGCACCCGGATCGAAACTGGATTTTGGTCCGATGCCGATTCGACTGTACGCTTTTCCGGAAGGGATTTTTATCACGCATGGGGCAGAAGGCAATGAAGGCCTTGCCGGAGCTCAGGTGCTTAAGTTCGGTAACACTGCTGCTCATGACGCGATTACGTTGATCAGTGCCGCGCGAAGCGGTGAAAGTCCGATGGAAAATGTCTGGGTTTCCCCTTCCCTGCTCGCGATTCCGGCAGTGCTCAATGGTCTTGGCGTTACGCAACATTCGGACCGCGCGGAACTCACATTGAACATGCCGGATGGAAGCATCGTGGTGAAAACTCTTAAGAGTACGCAGGCGACTGAATTTAATTTGAAGTTGGCTCCGCCTCCAAAAGTGCAAGCACCACTCTTCCTCAAAAACATGAAAGAGATGCACTGGGTGGAACCGTTGCCTGAACAACAGGCCCTTTACGTGCAAGTCAACAACATCATGGCTGATCCGGATGAAACGATGGCTCAGTTCGGTCTGAGATTGAGACGTGTCATTGGTGAAGTCAAACCGCGCAACATCATTCTAGATATACGCCACAATAATGGTGGAGACACATTCACGTACCAGGAACTACTCCGTACGTTGACCGCTTTCAGCACCATTGAAGGAAACAGAGTGTTTGTTCTCATCGGGCGAAATGTTTATTCTGCCGCCGCGAATTTGACGACTGACCTGGAGCGTCTCGTTAAGCCGGTCTTTGTTGGCGAACCCACAAGCGCAACCGGAAATCAATGGGGAGACGAAAGCGTTTTCATACTTCCCTATAGTGGCATCATGGGCGCGTTTGCGGGAGTGCGATGGCAAATCAGCCACCCCTGGGACATGCGGCGCTCGATCGTTCCGCATGTTCCGGTGCAACTAACCGCCAAAGCATACTTTGATGGTCAGGACCCCGCTTTGAACGCGATCTTTCAGATCATCAAAGATGAAAAGGCCGGCATGAAGTAATGATTCCGTTTTTTCAGTTGAAGAAATCCGGAATAATTAGGATAATTACGGGATGGCAGCTTTGAAAACGAGTAGGAAACGGAGAAAACTGTCCGAAAGTGAGATTGACGATATGGTCGTCGCTCAATCAAAACATAATGCAGCCTGGAGTAAACCTGTTCAGATCAAAAGAGTTTCTGACGCATCAGTACTACATCCCCAGGACGTCGCATTACGCGCAGAATTCTTTTCCCGTCTCCATCGCTCCAAAAATCTACATGAATGGCTTACACGAATTATTCAAGATCGTCTTGATATGGAAGAAGCTGCTTATCATGAGCTAAAACGTGATTTGATAAAATCCAGATAATTCTTCCCGTCCCCTTTTTTTGTACGACCAATCCATCAGCATCATTAGAAGGTTAAGAAGTGACACGACCGCACATCCTGGATCTGATTGATTCGCAAGCGAGCCGATCACCGGAAGATCTTGCCTTGCTCGCTACGGATCAGCCTGCTATCAATTATGCGGGTTTGCGTGCCAGGATCGCCAGCATTGCGCTTGCCATCAATGCGCTTGGTGTGAAGCCGGGCGACTGTGTTGCGGTCGTCTTACCGAATGGTGTCGAAATGGCAA
>JBKKAT010000188.1:0-4437 GCA_046714535.1 Acidobacteriota bacterium
TTCCAGGACCCTGAATCCAGAACGGAACCTTCATCGTGCTGTCATACACAAAGATTCGATGAGTCCATTCGCCATGTTCTCCAAGACTTTCACCGTGATCACCGGCTACGGCAATCACAGGATGAAATGGCAGGAACTTGCGCAGCAAAACGCCCACCTGCTGATCGACAAACTCAACTTCGCCTGGGTAACCACCGCGCAAATAGGGTGCGTGCGGATCATAAAAATGAACCCACAAAAAAAAAGGCCTCGCGATTTTTGCCTGCAGTACTGCATTCACGACTGAATCAGCGGAACGTTCCGATCGAAAATCAAGTGAGCGATTTTTTGCCCTCGGAAATAGATCGTCATAAACATCGAATCCTTGATTCAAGCCAAAACGATGATCCAGCGGAAATCCGCCCACGAAAGCATAGGTGTGATAACCCGCTGCGCGAAGAATTTCCGCGAGTGTAACTTCCTTCGCATCCACAACTCCCGCGTTGTCGTGAATACCATGATGGATGGGATACCGCCCGGTCATGAGAGACGTATGGGATGGTAAGGTGAGCGGCGCGGGGCAAATTGCGTTTTCGAAAAAGAGGCTCTTCCGCGCAAGCGAGTCCAGATGGGGCGTCTGAACGGTCTGATTTCCGTAAGCGCCAAGATGGTCAGCCCGCAGAGTGTCGATTGTAATCAGCAGCAGATCCGGCTTCTCAGCGGCGCTCAATAAAACAGGAATCAGGACTAGAAAAAACGCAAACCGGTACACAAACTTATCTTAACAGAAAGAAATACTGTCTATGGCGGCCAGGGACGCCCGCCCTCCAAATGATAATCTACCAGTTCAACTTGATACCGAATTGCACTTGCAGCGGATCAAAAACTTCCGACGCGGTTGCAAAACCATCGATCGATTTGCCCACATCGTCCTGAGTCACAAGACGATTCACAGAGGCGGGACGGAAGTTGAAATTCGTACGGTTGAACAAATTAAATACTTCACCGATCAGCTCCAACCGGTACCGGCTCCAATCGATGTTCTTCGCCACGCGCAAATCCACCTGGAAAAAGGATTCACCACGACCATAGTTGCGCGGCATATTGCCCGGACGATCCGGTGGTGGAAATCCAAAAGTATCATTGGGTCCAAGATCGGGCCGATCATTGCAGCAAAAACCATCACTGTTATGGTTTTCGTCGATACGGAAATTGATCGGAATTCCGGACGCGGCGCGAATAATGGTACCTACCTGAAATCCTTTTGGGAGCTCATAAACTCCACCAAAAGAAAATACGTGGCGTTGATCATGAGTGCCGGGGCCCCTTTCCGCATCCAGGTTGGACTGGTCATTTGGTTCGGAGATGCTGAAGAAGTCGCCCGCGTCTTCCTCCACTTTCGAAAGCGTGTAAGAAGTTGTAAACATGAAATTGTTGCTGAATCTTTTTTGCACGTTCAGTTGCAAAGCGTGATACCAGGATCCGGCATCTGTAAGCAGCAATCGCACGCGATTAAATTCCGGGAAGGGTGGAGTGAAATTCGGATCATCTATATCCAGGGGAGCATTCAGATTCCGTTCCCGCGTAAGATTCTGTCCGCGGACATACACATAATCCGCATTCAACACAAAATCGCGTGATAATTCCTGCTGCACTCCAATGGAAATCTGATCCGTGAAGGCCACATCGGCGCTTTGCATCGGCCGAACATCGAATGCACCGTCTTCAAAAAAGGAAGGATCAGGAAATCCGCAACAAATATCTCGCAAGACATCGGGATCCGTTATGGATTGCACGACATATTGCGTCCCATCAAAGAGCAAAGCGTTGTTATAAACATTATGAAGGATCGGTTTATAGTAACGGCCATAACCGCCGCGCAGGATCGTGGTTCCTTTCCCGGCCCAATCGTAAGTAAAACCAAGCCTCGGAGCGATATTGTTCTTATCTGCCTCAGGGATTTTGCCAAGCACAATATCCGTCCCTGGAAGCGGAACGGGTGTTTCATCCCCGCTAAAAGTTTCAATGTCGTATCGAATACCGAGATTCAATGTCAGCCGGTCGTTGACTCGCCAGTCATCCTGAACAAACGCAGAGAATTGATGATTCGTATTTTCGTTTTGTGGATTCCCTACGCCGACAAAAAAGTAAGTTGGAAAAGTGTCCGGATTGTTCCGATCAAAAGGCTGATCAGTATTAAAAAAGTAACCCCCGCCGAAATACTGGGCGAATGTGATGTCAGAGTCAATGTGAATGTAATCGCCGCCAAATTTTACTGTGTGTTCTCCTTTATCTGTTGGGAATACTTTCGTAAAGTTGTCTAGAATTTCAATCCGATTTTCTTCAAAACGCTGCGGACAACAATAATGATGTCCGGTCACTGAAGTAATATCACCGAAGCGATATAGAGCCGGTCCGGTCCCTTCTACCGTATCTTCCCGGAGGTGTCTTCCGTATTGGACAAGAAATTCGTTGTAACTGTCGTTTGAAAGAACGGCATTCTCAGAAATGGCCATCGAATGTGAATTCACATCCGTAACCACGCCATCGACATAAATGCCGCCTGCGTAGAATCCGGCTTCCGATCGATCCTGAAAATTGTAACGGAATACCATGGAGTGATCTTCGTTCAGTTGATGATCGATTTTTCCGGTTAGAAGACTCAAATCAATCGGCTTGGGCCGTACTCCATCCGGAAATCGTTCAACGGGTGAAACCGATATCGAACCATCTCTGTTTGTTTGTTCGAAGGCAAAGAAGAAAAATGTCTTGTCCCTTTTGATTGGACCGCCCAACGTTAAGCCACCCTGTTGTTGATCCACAGGGAAATCCACTCCCCGTTGATCGGCAAAATGGTCCGCGGCATCCAATTCATCCGGCCGGAAGAAAAAGAATCCGTTGCCATGAAAATCGTTGGTTCCCGATTTTGAAATCACATTGATTACGCCGCCGGTTGCGCGTCCGTATTCCGCGGAAAACCGGTTCGTCAAAATCTGGAATTCCTGAATCCCTTCCTGTGTAAACAGCGTTCTTCCTTCATTTGTATAGGAGAAATTGTTTTCGGCGCCGTCGATCGAGTAGCTGACCGCGTCACCGCGCTGTCCACCAATCTGGAACTGCCCGTAGTTTCCCAACGTGACCGGTTTTACGCCGGGCGCCAGCAAAGACAATTGCGTGTAATCGCGACCATTCAAAGGAAGGTTCTCAATACTTTCGTCACTCATTGTTTGACCAAGTTGAGACTTTGTCGCATCGATGAGTGGCGCTACGCCGGTAACTTCGATAATTTCACCGCCTGTGGAGAGCTTTAGGTGAAAGTCCTGAATGATTTCTTTGCCGAGGGTCAGTTCAATTCCTCTCCGAACTTCCTTCGCGAAACCGGTAAGCTCTACAGTGACCGTATAAGTCCCTGGTGGAAGTAATGCGACGCGGTAAAACCCGCCCGCTTCCGATGTGCTTACGCGCGTGAAGTTGGTCGCAAGGTTTACGGCAGTGATGGTTACACCGGGAATCGGAGCTTCCTTGTCATCATAGATGGTTCCAATGATGTTCGCAGTTGTTTCCGCAGCGTAAACCGCCTGCCCGATCAGAAAAAAGAGGAAAGAAAAAAGAACAAGACGCAAGGTGAGATTTTTCATACAGCCCCTCCAGAGGTCAGTTGAAATCTTCTTTTTATTGAGTCTCCGAAAAACAAATGCCATTATACTTCATCCATGAGTTTTGAAACATCCTTCAAATGGGTGAATCGCGACGTGCTTTGCTTTGGTGAAAAGCCGGGTAAATGGAGACCCGTGAATGAGGATCTTGCATTCCTGAAGACTTCAGGAATTTGTTCCATTCTTTCACTTGTTGAAGAAGAACCGCAGCTGGAAAACTATCGCAAGGCAGGTTTCAATGCGCATCACGTCCCGGTGAATGATTTTCATGCGCCAACCATGGAGCAAATTGAAAATTGCGTCGAATACATTGCGTCTCATCCACCGATCTATGTGCATTGCTATGCCGGGTATGGGAGAGCTGGAACGATTGCCGCTGCGTGGCTTATAAAAAATGGAATGTCTGCAATGGACGCGATCCGCACGATCCGCGCTCTGCGCCCCGGATCCATCGAAGTGGATGTTCAATTCGATGCGCTGCTCGAATACGCCGGCCGGTTATGAAATAAGACCCAATTTAGCTCGTGTAAGAAGGGGGATGGAGAGATGTTGGAGATGTGGGGATTTTTATGTAAGAATACTTCAAGCGATCACGGTGGTATGTCGGGAAGGAGCAACTATGACATATCAGCAGGATCACCTCACACAAACGATCATCAAATGCATCATTAAAGTGCATAAGACTCTTGGACCAGGGTTCCTCGAAAGCATTTACAGAAAAGCTCTGATGCTCGAATTACAAAAAACAACTTATCCATCGAGATGGAAAAAGAAGTTGTGATCTATTATGACGGCCAAGAGG
>JBKKAT010000189.1:0-3700 GCA_046714535.1 Acidobacteriota bacterium
CAATTACAGATCCATTCAGACCAATTTCAAGCAGCTCGATCTCATGCTCATCGATATTGGCCTTCAGGACAATGCCAGGCCGGTTTCGGATGTCGAGTTGATGGCTGTTGCCGATCATCTGAGCGAATTATTGAGTCGCTCGAAACTATTTCGTCAACTGGAAGCCCAAATATCATTCGAACAGATCGATCAGACGCTTCAGGTACTCTCAAAATACAAAGGTAACTTATTCACGGCGAAAGATCAGGCCACGCTTGAGAGAAAACTGACTTCGGCGGCCATCCGCGAGACGCTTTCTCAATGGAGGAAACAACTGTATGAAACGCCCGCTCCGTATCTGGCGCAGATGTTTTTGCGCGATCCATTGAACATGAATGCGATCCTGACGGAGAAATTGAATTACACAGGAATTTCAGCAAACAAACTGAAAGTGAGAAATGGGTGGATGTTCACTGCTGATTTGCAGCATATCCTGATTCTTTGCGAACCTCGTTATGCCGCCGGCGATGAACTCCGTAGTGGAGAATTAACGGAATTCATGAGCTCCGCGATCAAAGACGCAGAAGCAGTCGCAGAAAGCCGCAACGTACGTATTTCGTATATAGCAAATCACCGGTTTACTCAGATCAATGCTGCTATGTTACGAAGCGACATCAAAAGGACAATGATTTTTTCGCTCCTATCGATATCGATGATTGTTATCCTCGTATTTCGCAGACCGGTGCTGTTTGGATCTCTCACTCTTCTCACAGCATGCTTCGGGGGTCTGTTTGCCACATTCTTCATGGTTCTGCTTTTCAAAGATGTCTCGGCCATATCGATCGGATTCGGAGCGATGCTGATGGGAATCGTAGTCGATTTCAGCATTCACATCCTTTATCACCTGGATCAGAACGAACAATGCACCCGAGAAACAACTATTCGAACCATCTCTGAACTGACGAAACCTATCCTGATTACGGCCGGCACTACGTTAATAGCTTTCCTGGCACTCTTACTTTCGGTGTTGCCCGGTTACAGACAGATCGGAATCTTCTCATCTCTCGGTATTATAGGATCTCTCCTGTTTGCCATCCTGGGTCTACCGCTGTTGATCCCTCGATTAAAACCGCGTGAACATCCGTTTGTTGCAATCACAAAAATTTATCCACCCTTCTTCGGTTGGTCGGGGAAGAATAGAAAATTCATATTGTTCACTTTGTTTGTGATGACGGCTTTAGCTGCCTGGGGTATATTCCGTCTGGAATTTGATGGAGACGTCAGACATCTGAACGCTTCTACGCCGGCAATTGACCGGGATGTCAGGGGTATTGTCAATACATATGGTGACCCTACCATGGTGACTACTGTAGTAGTAAACGGCTCAAATCGCGAAGACGCGCTGAAGCAAAATGATCTGTTGTTCGGCGAACTCATTGCGTTGCGGGACAAAGGCTATATTCAATCTGTTTCTTCGATTGCTCCTCTTGTACCATCGGCGGCAGTACAAGAGGAAAATTTCAAGAGATGGAAGACGTTTTGGAGTGAACAGAGAGTGACCCGTCTCAAACAGGACCTTCAGGTGATCGCAATCGAGATGCGACTGGAATCTGAAAGTCTGCTCCACTTTTTACAGAAAATTCCAGGCGATATTTCCATTTTGACGCCCCAGGATCTAGTAAATACTCATCTGAACAGGCCTCTGTCGACTCGAATCGCATCCAACCCCGAAGGCTATCTGGTTCTAAGCTCTTTTGAACTGACAGAGGCAGGCGCAACAAAACAAATCATTTCGATGCTGCGATCACGTATTCCCGGTATTTTTGCGGCTGACGGTCAATCATTGGTCCGGCGAATTGTACTGCTTGTTAAACAGGAAATGACCAAACTCGGAGCAATAACGCTCGCCTTTGTCATCATCGCCATGATCTCGTATACAAGAAGGCCGGCACAATTTCTCAGATTGATTCTGCCTCTGCTGATCAGTCTTTTCTGGACATTTGGAATGATGGGATGGCTCGGCTTAAAACTGAATATCGTAAATAACCTCGTGGTCGTATTTGTCTTCGGTTTGGTGGATGATTATTGCTTATTTCTTTACAGCGCATGGAAGAAATACCAGGAGGGAGCTTCTGATTTCTTAAGCAATACAAGCGGCGCAATCACCATCTCTGCAGCTACAACAATTCTCGGAGCGCTCGCGCTTACACTGGCCAATCATCCTGCGCTACACATCATGGGAACCACGGCGTTGATCGGAATCAGCATGGGCCTGATCGCTTCCTTTCTGATTATCCCCAATTCCAGAAGTTGAATCCGTTTTGTGTGTTTCTTGTTTCTGCGTCGCGTTCCGGAAAATGTAAGGGGTCCAGAAATCGTAGAAATTCAACCACGATTGGGCTATTGTGGTTTATTTTGGGTAGCAGTTCTCGACTTTTTCAGACATACGTGAAGAGGCAAACGAGACCGGAGAGAATCGACGATCAGCGCTTATCCAAGGCTTTCGCGTCATAAACCACCTTACCGCCGATGATGGTTAAGACGCTGTTCGTTTTCGGTAATTCAGCCGGCGGAACGGCGAAAATGTCCTGTGAAAGAACGACTAAATCTGCCAGCTTGCCGCTGGTAATTGTCCCTTTTCGCTTCTCAGCAAATTCTGCGAAAGCGGATCCGTATGTATAGGCGCTGACGGCTTGTTCCCGCGTGATGGCTTCCTTCGGGTTGTAGGGGTGAATCGTGGCAAGCATGATATTCAAGAACGGATTCATTGGGCCATCCGAGCCGAGAGCAATCGGAACCCCGGCTTCGATGTAAGAACGCAAAGGAAAAAAATCCATTCCCCAGCGCTGATGAAATAAGTCAGGAAACGCGAAATGCGACGGATTTTGAACGACGATCACACCCAACGCCTTCGCTCGTGGAATCAGGTCCTGGATGACTCCGTCTCCATGTTCGATCCGGACACGCTTCGTCTTCCAATCGATTTTCTCTTTATAGCTTTCCAGCGTCTTTAAAGCGATCTCCACAGTTCTATCGCCAACACAGTGCAGCAGAAGCGGATTTTTGGAATCGAGCGATTCTTGAATCATCGCGGCTATTTCGGTAGTGGGGAAATTGACTTCGCCGTTCCAGTCGGGACGGTCCTTGTAACCTCTACGCAACGCTGCGCCACGCTCGAACGGTGTTCCATCGAGAATCCATTTGATCCCGCTCACGTTCACTTTTGATTGTGGAAACTCAAGAGTTGAAAGCCGACGGATTTCAGATAGATCGCGTCCCTGCGAAGTCGTCATTGGGAAAGCAATAGCGCGGACCCGAATCGGCAAATTCGCTTTCACCAGGAGTTTCGCGAATCTGTCAACCGGCATCCACGACATCATTTGCATGGAAGTGATCCCGAAGTGCAGAGCTTCCTCCGCCAGGCTCCTTAGATGGGTGGTGACCTCTTCATCTGAAAACTGGTTTGAAAAGATGCGGTTCGGCTTCCATTGTGCATACTGCCAGAACCTGCCATTAATTTTTTTGGAGTCTCCGACCCGTTCGTAATGACCTGCCATAGGATCCGGTTCTTCTTCGGAAATCTGCAGAAGGGGCATTGCCTTTGAATTGATGATGTAGCCATGGCCGTAATAAGCGCGAAGTAAAAGGGGATGATTCGGTGAAATTTGGTCGAGTGCAAACCGTGTGACTTCCGGATCCAGAACCACCTCATGTCCAACGT
>JBKKAT010000190.1:0-4987 GCA_046714535.1 Acidobacteriota bacterium
CTCTTAACTGGTTTCTTGCCATATATAAACTCCTTTTGTAGTTCTAAAAAGCATTATCAGTGCCTTGAGAGTAGGGGGCCCTTGTGGCCGCCCCGTCACTCGATCAAGGGCGAGGACAAGCCCCGCCCCTACTAACTTGGTACCATGGCAGCCTGTCAGATCCTGTGACAACTTGTCTTACTTTTCGTCGTGCAGGAGCGTTTTTTTCTCAATTGATGATGGCAGGGCGTTTGCAGTTCAAACGCAATATGAACAAAATTAAAATAACGATTGATGCAAATGAAGCGGCAGCTTCTGTCGCATACCAAACAAATGAAGTCATAGCGATTTATCCGATCACGCCTTCTTCAACGATGGGTGAATGGGCGGATCAATGGGCATCCGAGCAAAAGCCGAATGTTTGGGGAACCGTCCCGAAAGTGATTGAGATGCAGAGCGAAGGTGGAGCGGCAGGCGCCATCCATGGTGCGCTTCAGACAGGGGCGCTGGCGACAACCTTCACCGCTTCGCAGGGGCTTTTGCTGATGATTCCCAACATGTACAAGATTGCCGGTGAGCTGACTCCGGCAGTATTTCATGTGGCCGCCCGTTCACTTGCTACACAGGCGTTGTCGATTTTTGGAGATCACAGCGATGTGATGGCGGCGCGCGCTACAGGCTTTGCGATGCTGGCATCCAACTCGGTTCAGGAAGCGATGGATTTTGCGCTGATTGCGCAGGCTGCCACACTGGAATCGCGCATTCCGTTTCTGCATTTCTTCGATGGTTTCAGGACTTCGCATGAGATTCAGAAAATCGAACAAGTTACTCCGGACGATATTCGCGCGATGCTGAAAACTGAATGGATTCAAGCTCATCGCGGACGAGCGCTCTCACCGGATCATCCTGTGATTCGTGGAACAGCGCAAAACCCTGATGTGCACTTCCAGGCACGCGAAACGGTAAATCCTTTTTATCTCGCGTGTCCAATGATCGTGCAGAATCAGATGGATCTTTACGCAGAACTCACGGGACGTTCTTACAAGTTGTTTGATTATTTCGGCGCAGCGGACGCCGACCGTGTGATTGTTTTGATGGGATCAGGAGCCGAAGCTGCGCAAGAATTCGTTCAGGCGCAAATGAACTACGGAGAAAAAATTGGTGTATTGAAAGTGCGACTCTATCGACCGTTTGATTGTGCTCGATTCATAAGCGCATTGCCTGCCACCGTGCGCGCTATCGCAGTTCTGGATCGCACAAAGGAACCAGGGAGCCCCGGCGAACCTCTATACCTGGATGTCGTAACGTCCGTTAGCGAAGCCATGGCAGCTGGCGCGGCGCCATTTCAAGGTTTTCCGCGAATCATCGGCGGCCGCTACGGGTTATCTTCGAAGGAATTCACTCCCGCCATGATTCAGAGCATCTTCGCAGAATTGAAAAAACAAAAGCCCCAAAATCATTTCACGATCGGAATCCGGGATGATGTCACACACACAAGTCTCGATTACGATCCCGATTCTTCAAACGAGAATCCGGAAAATTTCCGCGCCATCTTCTACGGCCTGGGAGCGGATGGAACTGTAGGCGCAAATAAGAATTCCATCAAAATCATAGGAGAAGAAACGGACAATCACGTTCAAGGTTATTTTGTTTATGATTCAAAGAAGTCCGGTTCGATCACGATTTCACATCTTCGTTTCGGACCAAAACCGATCCACGCTTCTTATCTTGTGCAAAAGGCAAACTTTGTGGGATGCCATCAGTTTTTCTTCATGGAAAGGCTCGATGTATTGGAGAAAGCGGAGCCGGGCGCGACCTTTTTATTAAACAGTCCATACGGTCCTGAGGACGTCTGGGAGCATTTACCATCAATTGCCCAGGAGCAGATAATCGGTAAGAAATTACGTTTCTTCGTGATCGATGCATACAAAGTCGCGCGTGAATGTGGGATGGGCGGCCGCATGAATACAATTCTGCAAACCTGTTTCTTTGCTATCAGCGGTTTCATTCCAAAAGAAGAAGCGATAGCAGCAATTAAACGATCCATCGAAAAAACGTACGGAAGTCGCGGCACAAGTCTCGTCGAAAAAAACTTTTTAGCGGTGGATATGGCGCTGGAAAATCTGCATGAAGTAAGAGTTCCGGGAAGCGTAACTTCAAACATGAATTTGCGCGCGCCTGTGGCGAAAGGCGCTCCGGATTTTGTACGTGAAGTTACAGCCGAAATCATAGCTTCAAGAGGGGATCAGCTTCCCGTTAGCGCATTCCCGGTCGATGGAACTTATCCGACCGGAACTGCTCAATGGGAGAAACGAAACATCGCGCAGCAAGTTCCTGTGTGGGATGAGAATCTTTGCATCCAGTGTGGAAAGTGCGTGCTGGTTTGTCCGCATGCAACCATTCGGGCTAAGGTCGTGCCGCCGGCTTCACTTTCCAGCGCTCCAGCCGAATTTAAGTCGGCTCCGGCGCGCTGGCGAGAGTTCGGCGACCTCAAATATACGCTGCAGGTCGCGGTTGAAGACTGCACTGGCTGCGCTCTTTGCGTGGAAGTTTGTCCGGCAAAAAGCAAGACAGAAATAAGACACAAGGCGATCAATATGGAAGAACAGGCTCCCATTCGTGATCGTGAGCGGACAAACTGGGACTATTTTTTGAATTTGCCGGAAATGAATCGCCAGGCTTTAAATCAGGGTCAGGTCAAAGATGTGCAACTTCTTGAACCGCTCTTTGAATTCTCCGGCGCATGCGCCGGTTGCGGCGAAACTCCCTACGTCAAACTGGTGAGCCAGTTGTTTGGTGACCGCGCGCTGATTGCAAATGCGACCGGCTGTTCCTCTATCTATGGAGGGAATCTCCCGACAACACCCTGGACAACAAATCACGAAGGGCTCGGTCCGGCATGGTCGAATTCGTTGTTTGAAGATAATGCCGAGTTCGGCCTCGGAATGAGGCTTGCTGTCAACAAGCAAGCAGAATACGCGAGCGAGCTTGTCCAAAAGCTTGCCCCATCTATCGGTGAAGAGTTTGCTGTAGAAATACTGAAAGCCGATCAAACGATTGAAGCAAATATTGATCTGCAAAGAGCACGCGTGAAAGTTCTAAAAACAAAGTTGCAAGCTTTAAACTCAATGGACGCAAACCAACTTCTGTCTGTGGCAGATGCACTGGTGAAAAAAAGTGTCTGGATCATCGGCGGCGACGGATGGGCATATGATATCGGCTATGGTGGACTCGATCATGTCATTGCTTCGGGCGAAAACGTAAACCTGCTTGTGCTGGATACAGAAGTTTATTCCAATACCGGTGGGCAGAGCTCAAAATCGACTCCGCGCGGCGCCGTTGCAAAATTCGCATCCTCCGGAAAGAAGACCCCGAAAAAAGATCTTGCTTTCATGGTAATGAACTATAAAAACGTTTACGTGGCTCGCATTGCGATGGGAGGAAACGATACGCATACCGTGAAAACTCTACTGGAAGCAGAAGCATTTGATGGTCCTTCCTTAATCATTGCGTACAGCCATTGCATCGCGCATGGTTATGACATGGCGCGCGGAATGGAACAGCAAAAGGCAGCCGTCCTGACCGGCTACTGGCCGCTCTTCAGGTTCAATCCGGCGCTGATTGACGAAGGAAAAAATCCAATGCAACTGGATTCCAAACCGCCATCCTTACCGCTGGAGAAATACATCTACAACGAAACCCGATACTCCATGCTTAAGCACAGCCATCCTGACGCGGCCGCTGATCTTCTGAAGCTGGCACGGCAGGATGTACTGGAAAGATGGAAAATGTACGAATCATTTGCGGCAATGTCCGCCAATGGCAAACAATCGGCGCAGTCCGGAGGGCGGGCCTCCGTGCCCGCCACTGAAAAGGAGTCCCTATGATCGACCTAACCACTTCCTATCTGGGCATGAAACTAAAGAGTCCGCTTGTGGTATCGGCAAATCCGTTGTGCGAAAAAATTCCTAACATTCGAAAAATGGAAGACGCGGGCGCCTCTGCGGTGGTACTCCAATCCCTGTTTGAAGAACAATTGAACCTCGAAGCCGAGTATCTGCATCGTTACACCACGCGTGGAGAGGAAAGTTACCCGGAAGCTCTCGATTACTTTCCGGATATGGGGAGCTACAACAGAGGTCCGGATGGATACCTGGAACAAATAAGGAAAGCGAAAGAAGCGGTGGAAATCCCGATCATCGCAAGCTTGAATGGAATTACCGCTTCCGGTTGGATCCATTTTGCAAAGAAAATAGAACATGCCGGAGCGGATGCACTGGAATTGAATATTTATGATATTCCGGCGGATCCTGGGGTATCCGGCTCCCATCTGGAAGAGCGATACCGGGAAATGGTAAAGACGATCGGCAGGAACATCAGTATCCCTTTGGCCGTGAAACTACATTCGCACTTCACAGCTATATCCAATGTAGCTCACAATCTGGATCTGGCCGGCGCAAAAGGTCTCGTTCTGTTTAACCGCTTTTATCAGCCCGACTTTGATATTGAGAATCTGGATGTCGTGTCTGATTTGGAGTTGAGCTCCCCGCAGGAGCTATTGTTGCGTTTGCACTGGGCTGCGATTCTATATGGAAATGTTCGTGCGGACCTGGCGATCACGGGCGGCGTTCATAGCGCCACCGATGTTTTAAAATCGATGATGGCCGGCGCGCGCGTAGTTTTGATGGCTTCCTGCTTGTTGAAGCTTGGAATCAATCATCTGATGACGATCCATCAGGATCTGCTCCGTTGGATGGAAGAACATGAATATGGATCCATCCAGCAAATGCAAGGAAGCATGAGCCGGATTGCAAGCGGGGAACCTCCTGCTTTCGAAAGAGTCAATTACATGCGTCTCCTGAGCGAACATATTATTGATGAGCGAAAATATTTTTACTGAAAAGGCGGGAAATGATGTTTAAAAAGATCCTTGTTCCTATCGACTTCACTGACAAAAACCTGGCGGCACTGGATAGAACCCATCAGCTCGCAAAGTGGAGCCATGGAA
>JBKKAT010000191.1:0-2671 GCA_046714535.1 Acidobacteriota bacterium
GGGCATCGCTGAACAATTCACGAAAGCGATTCTTGTCAGGCTTACCATTGAACATGAACTTTGATGCGGCTTCTTCCGCATCAACGAAGGATAGTTGTCCTCTCTGAATTGCATCTTCGACATTGAATCCTTCTTTTTCCAGCCTGCGACCAAATGCTTCCCAGTGATCTTGGCGGGCAACTACGAGGACAGCTTCGTTTTTGCTCAGTCCACCAGCAATATAAAGACCCACGGCTTCCGTCAAAAAATCCTGATCTAGATAAAGCTGTGCAATGTGATCAGACATTCCTGGTCCTTCCAGGAGATCTTTCCATGGATAACGGGAATTCAGGATACCTCCGGAGCAAAACAAAGATGTTTGATTTTACAGGAAAATGCATTTTGAAAACAGGGCATTCTAAGAATTGCTGAAGATTTGATTTGGATCTGACAAAGCCATGGTCGTTACCGCGCCTGCAAGCGCGTTTGAGGTATTACTGAGCAATTTTCAATCGTTCAGATTCGCTCTTTGACAATGTTTGCTCTTGCAATTGGGCTCGGTGCAGTACGGCCTTTTCGAGATTGGATTTCAACTCGCCTTCACTCCCCGGATGTCTGATTCCTGTTCAGAACGTGGCCATTCTTCATCCGCAGAATAATGTTTTTTGTAGCATCGAAATCCTTCAGAGGGTCCTCTTTGAGGACAAGAAAGCTCGCCTCATAATCATCCGCAAGCCGGCCGATTTTCCGGCCAGGGAAAGTTGTCTGTGCGCAATTCTCTGTCCACATCCTGAGTAGCGTCTTGTTATCGATGACATTCAACTCCCTCAGCGATTCAATTTCAACAGTTGAAGTAGCGTCGTACCGGTCGCTTCCAACTGCCAGTTTCACACCGGCATCCAAAAGTAAGCGCAGATTCTGCTTCTGCTTTTCACGCAGCTTTGTGTACAGATCCGGATCCCGTTCCTTCGAACGGTCATCCACCAGGGAGACTGTGGTTACAACGACGATGCCTTTCTTTGCAGCGAGTTGAGCATCCTTCGGGCGGACGTCCTCAATCGATCTCGTGCCAGGTAAATGTGCGATCTCGTCGGAACCGGCTTCGACTGCCACGCGGAAATCGTTCGCGCTGTTTACATGCGTCGAGACGCGTAACCCATGATCATGAGATAGCTTCACCAGTTTCGTATAGATTTCGGGATTGAGCCCCTTTTGGCCAAAATATTGCTCATCATTCCGGCGCTTTTCATATTCCTCTGAGAACACAAGAAGCAATTTTATGAAGTCAGGCCGATACTGCAGGATGAGTGGCCACTTCATTTTTATATCGGCGTCTGAATCTATTACGAAATAAGCATGATCGCGAAGAGTTTCTTTTGTGAAACCTTCGTAGGCGCCCCGTTCCAGCAGACTTTCTCGCAGCTTGATGGGGTGCCCACCCGCGCCGGTGATTCCTCCATTAGCAAAAGAAACATCCACACTTTGCGGATGGTTGTATATGTGACGCACCATGCCGGTCTCGCGCGGCAGATTACTCAGAATCTTGACATAAAAAATTCCTTCCCGGAGATAGCGCTTGATTGTATCCTCATTCTCCGGTTCGACGGCTCCCAGATTGTGATTATGAGCTTCACAAAACGGAGGCGTTACGTAAGCCCCTTTGATGTCAATTTCTTCCGCGGAACTGGCCGGAAAATTCCGGCTCTTTGACATTTGCAGTTGGCCCTGTTGCACGTAGACCTGTGGTCTGGAGACAAACGTGTCACCGTTGAACCATCGACCATTCTTTACCACGTAAGCAGACGGCAGACCTGTTTGTTTTTCACCAGAACCAGGCAGAGTCAAAGGCACCAGCAGCGCAAGACTCATAACAATTATTCCCGGGTTTTTCGTCATCGGAGGCTCCCTTCCTTAAATCAAACTTTGATTTTGACAAAGTGGTTCCATATATACTACATTATAGAACATATATGGAGAAAAAGTTAGGTGAGTTTGAGCAGCTTGTTTTGCTTGCGTTGTTTCGATTGCGCGAAGAAGCTTACGGAACAACAATCAGGCAGGACATTGAGAAGCGGACAGGGCGTGAGATTTCCATAGGAGCACTTTACACAACTCTGGATCGTTTGGAACACCAGGGATTGATCCGTTCACGTGTCGGAGATCCAACGCCGCAACGAGGCGGCCGCAGAAAAAAATACTTCTTACTCAAACCACTCGGGGAAAGAGCACTGGCTGAATCCTTCAGGGCCTTCAAAGGGATGATCGCCGGTTTGGAAAGCAGACTCGAAAAACTTTGACGGTTTCATCTATGGACAGCCCAAGAGAAATAACTCCCCCTAAAGCGGGACGCTGGCTCCTGGAATGGCTGCTACCGGAAAAGATTCGCGAGTTTGTTATGGGCGATCTTGAAGAGGAATTCCGGAGACTTGTCCATTCCAATTCTGGTCTGCGCTTTGCACGAAAATGGTACTGGCGACAGGTTTCAGAATGGGTTTTTCAAACAAGGATGCAACCAAATAACAGTCCTGAACAAAAAAGCGATGAAGAGGGAATCATGGGTGCGCACCTTTGGAGTGACACGAAATATGGAATGAGAGTTTTGTTAAAAAAGCCGGTGTTTCTGGTTGTCGCTCTACTGACACTGGCATTGGGAATTGGCGCAACAACTGCTATTTTTAGCGCGGTAGACACC
>JBKKAT010000192.1:0-6449 GCA_046714535.1 Acidobacteriota bacterium
CATCAAACCGGGGTTCGAATCCCCGTACCGCTATTCTCAGTGCTGAGTGCAAAGTGCTGAGTTTTTCAGTGGAGCACTCAGCACTCAGCACTTATTTTCTCTGGTCGATGGGGACGTAGTCGCGTTGGTCGGGGCCAAGATAGATTTGGCGAGGCCGCGCGATTTTTTGATCCGGATCGTGGAGCATTTCCACCCATTGAGCGACCCAGCCTGCCGTTCTGGCAATTGCGAAGAGAACAGGGAAAATCGTAATCGGAAATCCCATTGCCTGATAAATCAAACCTGAATAAAAATCAACATTCGGGTAGAGTTTTTTCTTGATGAAGTAATCTTCTTCCAATGCGATTCTTTCCAGCTCCAATGCGATATCAATCATTGGATTCTTTCCTGTTACTTCAAAAACCTCATAGGCAAGATTCTTAATAATTCGCGCGCGGGGATCATAGTTTTTATAGACGCGGTGCACAAAACACAACAGGCGGACTTCGCCGGCTCGAACCCGTTTGATAATGTCAGGAATGCGGTCCTTCGTTCCGATTTCTGCCAGTTGGCGCAGCACCATTTCATTGGCGCCACCGTGAAGAGGTCCGTAGAGCGCTGCCGCTGCGCCTGCTGTTGCCGAATAAGGATCGACATGGGAAGAACCGATGCTTCGCATCGCGTTCGTGCTGCAATTCTGCTCATGATCCGCATGAAGAATAAACAGCACATCCAGTGCCCTTTCCAGAACCGGATCCGGTTTGTACTTCAACTCTGTTTTCTTAAACAGCATGTTCAGGAAATTTCCCGTATAGTCCAGCTCGTTGTCCGGATACGCGTAAGGCATTCCAATGCTATGGCGGTACGCAAATGCAGCCAGAGTCGGCATTTTCGCGATCAGACGGTATGTTTGCAGCTTTTCCGATTCGGCATCCATGATGTGTTGGGCATCAGGATAAAACGTGCTCATTGCCGCCACCGTACTGACCAGCATCCCCATCGGATGGGCGTCATAGTGAAACCCATCAATAAACTTTTCAATGTTTCTGTGAATGATGGTGTGGTGAGTAATGTTGTACTTCCATTCCTCCAACTGCTCTTTGGTGGGAAGCTCGCCGAAAAGAATCAGATAAGCTGTTTCCAGAAAAGTGCTTTTCTCCGCGAGTTGTTCGATCGGATAGCCGCGGTAGTTCAGAATACCTTTGTCCCCATCAATGTATGTGATCCGGCTCTGGCAGGATGCGGTGTTGAGGAATCCGGGATCATACGTCATCAAACCGGAATCATCTTCACCGGCCTTGATCTGGCGTAGTTCAACCGCTTTGATTGCCCCATTTTGAATTGGAATTTCGTAACTTTTGCCTGTTCGATTGTCGATGATGGTCAGGGAATCCTTCTTCTCACTCATAGCGCTTCACCTTGTGCAATCTACAATATGCAATATGCAATAAGTTTTTCTATTCTGCTGGCGGTTCCTCTTCCGTTTCTTCTGTTTCCTCTGTTTCTGTGGGTGTTGGCGGCGGCTGAGGTTTAGCAGGCGCGGCAACTTCAGGTTTCCATGACTCTAAACGGATCGCATTTTGATTGATCCGGTTTTCCAACTCAGCCAAACGAGAACGGAAAATGTTCACATTTTCAAATGTTTTCCATTCGCGCACTCCCCGCTGGTAGTCTGATAGATCGGTCATGGTCTGTACAAACAGGTTGTAACCCTCTTTGAATTGATCCGGCCCATTGGCCATGGTCTCTTGCCAGCTTGCCATGCTCATCAAGTCGTCAGAAACCTGTTTGAGGACAAGAGCTGATTCCTCTGTGGAAAGAGCGCCTGTGATTGCTTCTGCCGGATCCTTTCCTGTACTGGCTGCTACTTCCCAGGCCGTCGCTGTCGCGTCACGCAGCTTTGCTAATCCGGGGATATTCCTCGTGATTCTTCCTGCGCTCTCCTGGATTCTTTTTGAATAGGCTTCCGCTTTCAGTACTCCGCGGTCAAAATCTTCCGGATTCTCAATCGGTTCACCAATGGAAAGTTCAGGATATTTCGTCCGTAGATTTTCTACATCATCCTTTGTATAAACCCGTCCTTTCTTTTTCGCTTCCGGTTCCACTGGCGGCGGTGCGACGGGTGGAGGAACTTCTTTCGGAGCATTCGCTTCGGTCATCTTACCCAAATCTAAATTCGTCTTCTTTAACGAATATTGAACGCCCGAGTCATCTTTAAAAAGAATCACCTGATCTGTTTCTGAGACCAAAGTGCCGGTCATCATCTTTCCATTTTTTAATACTATTGTGTAAGCGCCTGCGCTGGCCAGGCCGAAACAGAAAACCAAGAGCAGGAAAGGAATCGTTTTTCGCATAGCTCCTCCACTCAAAAGTGTTTTTATTTTAACACAGGGGAGCGCAGGCGTCCCGCCTGCATAGGGGACCGCAGCGCCTCCGGGCTGCCGGCTTGCAAAGTCCTGCAAAGGACACCAATATTAGTTTTCGGAGGTAATTATTTAATGAGCACTCGAATTGAAAAGTATTGGTATGTTGTTGTTGGAAGCATGGTAGGTGCAGGTGTTGCATTATTATTTGCTCCTCAAACCGGACAGAAAACACGCCGGCAGATTGCCAAATACAGCAAGAAAGCAGGAAGCCGGGCGCAAGTATTTGTGGGCGATATAGCTGAATCGCTGGATTGCGTTGTTCGTGATGCCCTCGAATATGGCGGAACCGGTTTGGAAAAAGGAAAGAAGCTCACCGACCGCGCGCGAAACGAAATCCTTGAAGTATTGGACGCCGGCAAGAAATACCTCGACGAGGAAAAGCACAAGCTGGATAAAATACTGAAATAAATTTGTAGTGGTGCGGGCGCCCCGCCCGCTGGATACGTTGGTTTACGACGACTGTTCGGCGGACGAGACGTCCGCACCACGTGTCTCCTCGGTCTTTACAGACATAGAAATCAGCAATAGTCCGACTCCAATGCATATGGACATGTCTGCGATGTTGAAAAAGGGCCAGTGGTGTTCAAACCAGTGCAAGTCGATGAAATCGATCACGTATCCATAAACCAGACGATCGTAAAGATTTCCGAGTGCACCGCCCAGAACCAGAGCCAAGCCGAAGTACATCTTGGAATTTGTTACATTTAGTCTTAAGAAGTACACCAGAATGACGGCCAGAGATACGACGGAAAGAATCGAAAGTCCCCAGGAGAGATAAGGACTCGTAACGGAGGATCCCAGTCCAAAAACTGCGCCCCGGTTGTGAATGTATGTGATATTCAAGAAATCGGGAATGAGTGTGATGGATTCATGTTGCATCATTCCCTGCGTCACAATCTTCTTTGTCACTTGATCTAACAGGAAAACGATAATGGATGCAAATAAGTAATTGGCTCGATCTCTCCAGGAACTCATGCGTGACCTACCGGCAGTTGTTCGAGAACTTCAGAGCATCGCGCGCATACATTCGGGTGAGCCGAATTTGCACTGACATCCATTTTAATTTGCCAGCATCTCTGACATTTTTGACCTTCGGTTTTCTTCACTTCAAACCGTTTTTCCGCCCCGAAATTTACGTGTACGCGGGAAACAATAAAGAGTTCCGCCAGAAAATTCCCGTATTTCTGAATAATCGATCTATCCTCATCCGTAAAATGACAAACCACTTCCGCTTCGAGTGAAGATCCAATTTCTTTACGTTGTCTGGCCTCTTCTAATAATTTTAAGACAGCATCGCGGTATTCGGCCAGTTTCTCCCACTCATTTTTCTCTTCTTCCGTAAGCCAATCCCTTACTGTTGTTCCGAATTCAGTTAGGTGCACTGTTTTCGCTTTGTCATGGAAAGCCGGCATTTCCTGCCAAACTTCTTCGCTCGTAAAGGAGAGAATGGGAGCTGTCAAGCGAACCAGCTGGTTCAGAATTCTAAACATGGTTGTTTGCGCCGCACGGCGTTTCGTGCTGGATGCGTGCGACACATAAAGACGGTCTTTGTTGATATCCAGATAAAAAGCGCTCATATCCACTACACAGAATCTGTAAAGAGAATGATAGACAACATGATATTCAAAACGCTCGTAGGCCCTCAGAACTCTTTGTGTTAAATCCGACAGCCGTTGCAAAGCCCATCGATCGAGTGGCTCCAAATTTTGTTCCGCGACTTCGTGATGATCCGGATCAAAGTCGTAAAGATTGGAGAGCAGGTAACGGAATGTATTTCGAATCTTGCGATAAGCCTCCGCGACCCGTTCGAGCGTTTCTTGTCCAATACTGATTTCTTCATGGTAATCCACCATGGAAACCCAGGCGCGGAGAATTTCCGAGCCACTCTTTTTGATGATCTCTTCGGGATCGATGTAGTTGCCAAGACTTTTGGACATCTTATGTCCTTTCGCATCGACAACCATTCCATGCGTGACGACGACGCTGTAAGGAGCGTGGCCGCGAGTCTTGATCGCAGTCATCAAGGAACTGTTAAACCATCCGCGGTATTGATCGTTGCCTTCCAGATAAACGTCTGAGGGCCACCAGAGATCTTCTCTGCGGGCCATTACTGCTTCATGACTGCAACCGGAATCAAACCAGACATCAAGAATGTCAAAGCCTTTTTGGAAAGTTGTATGACCGCAGCGATGACATTTCACGTTTGCAGGAAGTAAATCTTTCGCATCCCGGACGTACCAGGCGTCGGCTCCTTCCTTCTCATAGATGTCTGCTACAAAATCGAAGATTCGCGGATCTTGCAATAGCTCTTTGCATTCGCTGCAATAGAAGGCTGTGATCGGCACACCCCAAACTCTTTGCCGCGAAATCGTCCAATCGGGACGCGATTCGATCATGTTATAAATGCGTTCCTGACCCCATTCCGGTTCCCACTTCACTTTCTTGATTTCTTCCAGCGCTTTATCTTTTAACCCTTTCATGGAAATGAACCATTGTTCCGTCGCTCGAAAGAGAATCGGATTATGACAACGCGGGCAATGCGGATAGCTGTGATCATATTTTTCCGAATAAAGCAGCATTCCGTGATCTTTCAAGTGCTGCACAATTTTCGGATTAGCATCAAAAACAAATTGACCGCCAAAAAAATTTACATCCGGATAGAATCGCCCTTTGTCATCGACAGGATTTAGTATTTCCAATCCATATTTAACGCCACTATAGTAATCATCCGCGCCATGACCGGGAGCAGTGTGAACCGCGCCTGTGCCCTGATCCATGGTTACGTAATCGGCAACGATCAGAATTGAATCGCGATCTATAAAAGGATGTCGAGCTTTATGACCTTCAAATCGACTTCCCGGAATTCTTGCGACGATTTTCCCTTCCGGCAAACGAGCGGTCTGCGTCAAATTGGGAAGTAACTTTTCGGCAAAAACGTACGCTTCACCATCGGGCAGCTCATAGGCTACATAATCAAAATCCGGATGAAACGCTATGGCGAGATTTGCCGGCAGGGTCCAGGGTGTTGTGGTCCAGATCAGAACGAAGAGTTTCTCGTCTTTTAACGCAGGATCCAGTGAGCTCCAATCTTCTTCCACCGGAAACTTTACATATATAGAAGGGGAGCGGTGATCCTGATATTCCACCTCTGTATCCGCCAGGGCGGTTTCGCACGACCAGCACCAGTGAACCGGCTTGAATCCTTTATAGACGTGGCCGCTCTGGTAAAATTGACCGTAAATTCTTGCGATGGTTGCCTGATACGAGGGGGCCATCGTCATGTAGGGATTCTCCCAATCGCCGAAAATGCCCAATCTTTTGAATTGATCCCGCTGGATGTCCAGATATTTTTCGGCGTACTTCCTGCATTCTTTTCTGAAATTTACGGGATCCATGTCCTTCTTTTTTGCGCTTGTATGCTTTTCTACTTGCAGCTCAATCGGCAATCCATGGCAATCCCATCCGGGAACATAGGGAGCGTCGTATCCCATCATCGACTTGGATTTGACCATCAGGTCTTTCAGGACTTTGTTGATGACATGACCCAGATGGATTTTTCCATTCGCATACGGCGGGCCATCATGCAGCAAAAAACGGGGCTTGCCCTTTTTTGCTTGCCTCAAATTTGCGTAGAGATCGAGCGAATCCCAGAGTTTCATGATCTCCGGTTCACGCTGACTCAAATTTGCCTTCATCGGGAACTTTGTTTGAGGCAAATTCAGAGTCTTTTTGAGTTCTTTTTCGTCCATAAGATGACTGATAATTGTAAGCACAAAGAGGATTTAACGCAAAGCGAAAAGCCCGGAGTGTAAGAAGGGGGATAAGGGGATAATGGAGATAGGGAGATTATCTCAGCTTCATTTTTTCTGCTTCTAGTCTCCGGAAATCAGCCTTCTCTCTAGAAAAGTTTACATTTGAAGTATTCTTACATAAAAATCCCCACATCTCCAACATCTCCCCATCCCCCTTCTTACACGAGCTAAATTGGGTCTTATTTCATAACCGGCCGGCGTATTCGAGCAGCGCATCGAATTGAACATCCAC